>NZ_JAGWCX010000015.1:0-66007 GCF_020657775.1 Clostridioides sp. ZZV14-6345
AGATTTTTGGTCCAACAATTGGGGTGCAGTACAATCTATATTTTTAGACAGCCTCTTCTCATACATTTTATACCATGATAAAATGAATAATCTACTAATCTTCAATGTATATATTCACTTTACTAATGACACTCTATCACGTTTACAGCATCCAAACACTGCTCTATAATATTCTTATCACTTATACCTATTGCTGTTACTTTACTAGCTCCATTTAATATACTCTTATCACTTTTATTTGAAACTAAATCCACAGGAACATTTTTTGCAAGTGGTGATGCAACTAAAGCATAAACTAAATCATCTCCACTTGTTACATAGAACTCTTTTGCTCCATTATAGAACTTTTCAATAACATTTTTATTAGTTTGATATCTATCAGCACCACCAATTCTAGTTGCTCTATATCTACTCACTATGTAATTACTTAATGTAGACTCTCCTCCAATAGCATATACTGGAACAGGAGAAACTCCAAACCATGGGTCTAAATCCGTATCTTCTTCTGCTGAGGCTATGTCTTTTGTCAATATAATAGGAGCTCCATCTCTATACGCAACAGATGCAACACTTACTGCATCAGCTTCATCTTTAAATCCATTTACTAAAAACATTTTATCACTGCTTTTAATTTTTTCTATTTCAGCTGCAATTTTATAACTTGTATCTACTCTATCTACTCCATCAATTCTTATAACTTGCATTCTTCTCATAAGCAACATTTTTTCTACGTCTTTACTTATAGAATTTTCTCCGCCTATTACATATATCTTAGTAACCCTATTAAGTCTTTGAAGTGTTGCTTCTGGTATATCATCCTTATTAGTTAATAAAATAGCTGCGTTGTTTACTCCTGCAAGACCACTAGCAGCAATACCATCTACCATTGTAGAATCAGAGTTGATAAGAACTGCTGTTGTAAAATCTTGCTTGTCTGAAATAAGCCCAGCTGTCTCATATTTATCTACCCCTTGAATATTTTCAATCTTATCTAGTGCGTTTATTGATGTTGGAAAACTAATACTTAACAATAGTGCTGAAATACCTAATGCTAATATCTTTTTACTAAGCCTCATGATTACCTCCCTAAAAACAAATATATTTATTACTAGTATAATATAAAATCACTTAAAAATAGTATAAAAATAGTTACACTTTTTATATTTTAAATAATTCTAAATTAAGCATAATTCATCGATTAAAATAACTTCATTCATTCTATATGCTAGCCCATCCCACGTTTTTTTTGACATATCTATAGACGTCTTCTTCTTTGATTTATTCAGTAAAGATTGTATTTTAGAATCTATTGAATTATACAAATTGTTTTCAAAAACATATAACTCTTCATCTTTTGGAATACCTTCTTTCTCCATAAAAGGTAGAGGAACATACTCTATCTTCCCAGAATCATTAATCTCACTACCAATCCATTCTTTAACACCAAGAATATCAGTACTAATTACATCTGTACCACAAGATAAAGCTTCTAAAACCACAACTGGTAATCCCTCATATAATGATGGTAACACAAATATTTGTGACCTGTTGAATAATTCAGCTAATTCTCTCTGTTCTAATTTACCTAGAAAATTCATCTTAAATGGAGATTTACTTGCTAGTTTGAATATCTCATTATATGATTCAATATCACTTCCAGTACCTGCAAAATTGACTTCTATTAAATCTTTACGATACTTTAATTTAGATATCGCTTTTATAAATGGAATAAGTCCCTTTGATTTGCATATCTTACCTGCAAATACTATTTTTATTTTATCATCTTTTACTTTGTAATTTTTATTATAAAAAATATCATCATTATAACCACTACCAATTACAACTACTTTATTTTCACTGACTCCAAAAGTCTTTATAATATCATATTTTTGATTTTCATGAAGGGCAAATATTAAATCCAACTTTCTTATATTTGATATTATGTATTCTTTCTCTAAATCAATAGTATTTAATTGTCTTAAACAAGTTCCATGACATATAGACATGACCTTTATATCTTTTACAATCTCTCTAACAAATGCAGTTAAAAGATATAAATGATGACATATTATAAGTTCTGGTTTAAAGTCATTCATAGCCTTATCTATATTTACTTTAAATTGATGTTTTAATCTATTTATCATGTCTATATTTAAATCTTTATATCTTGTACTTTCATATGGCATAGAATCACTCATGCCTACAACAGGAAAATTTAACTCTCCATAATTATACTTTACTGGATAAAAACTTACATCACTTGGAAAACAATTTACATCATCATTCACATCTATTCCTGCAATTACAGCTTGCTTATGACCTATCTTTTCAAACCCTTTTATCATGCCAGACAAGTATATACCACTACCTGTACTATTTGGTTTTTGTGTTATTATATGAAGAATTTTCACTTTTCGCTTACCTCCCTTCTAAAATTAAATAGTTTTATAAAGTCTAATCATTATATATATCTAAATATAAACAAGATGAATCATCTTTTACTTTAAATCTTGGTACTTTAATTGCTTTATAGTCATTATCTTCAAAATCTCTTACTTTGTTGTGTATATATCCTATACCAAATTTTTCTGCTATACGTATCAATTCTTCCTCTTTTATTAGATTATATCTATCGCATGCACTTGTAAAACCATCGCTCGTTAGCATCAATTGAAAATCTTTTTTTATTTCAATGTATCCATATATAGAATTTTCCACAGCTTCCTCATCAAAATCCAATATCCAATATCCATCTTTCGTATTTTTCTTCAACCTATTGCTTACTATTGTATCCATAACACTAGCTCTAATCTCATCAAATGTCATTTCTTCTAAGTTAGAAAGTTTGCTCATTTCATCAAATACAATATCATCAAATTTACAAATACTTCTATCTTTTATAACTTTAGAATCTCCATTTTTAATAAACAAAGCACAATCTCCTAATAAAAAATACTCTACTTTATTTTCATGAAATTTTACAACAGCTATAGAACTCGATGGTAAATCTAACTTTTTAACCTTAATCCCATTTAATCTTAATTCATACTCTTTTTTTACTTCTATTATTCCAGTATTAATAATACTCTTTAATGATTCTTCTTTATTTATATTTTTATATAGATACCTACTCCACCACTGAACATACCACCTTGCATCACTTTCATTTGATACTAAATTTTTTCCATTAAGTCCTGTAGCACCATCTAAAACCCATGCGCCAAATGGATTTATACCGACTACATCTTCATTGAATTTAGCTGTCCCTTGATTACATAATAGGCTATAGTTTCTTATATTTAAAGCCATATCAACCTCCAAATTGAATATCTAAAAATAAAGTTCTATTTAAAATTATACAGCAAATAAAAAAATCTACAACAAAACTTGTTGTAGATTTTTATTTAATCTATAATGTCTTTATATTTTCCATATTTTAATGATAGAATAATCTATTTTTAGTAAACGCCATAACTATATTGTACTTATTACAAGTCAATATAACATTGTCATCACGAATAGAACCACCTGGTTGTGCTATAAAGCTTACTCCACTTCTTTTTGCACGTTCTATATTATCTCCAAACGGGAAAAATGCATCTGAACCAAGTGCTACTCCTGTTAAAGTTTTAAGCCATTCCCTTTTTCCTTCTCCAGTTAAAGGCTCTGGTTTTTCTTCAAATAAGTTTTGCCATATACCATCAGCAAGTACATTCATATAATCATCAGAAAGGTATACATCAATAGTATTATCTCTATCTGGACGACCTATGTCTTTTTTAAATTTTAGGTTTAATACTTTAGGATGTTGACGAAGATACCAAATATCAGCTTTGTTACCTGCAAGTCTAGTACAATGAATACGTGATTGTTGACCTGCACCTACTCCTATTACTTGTCCATCTTTAGCATAACAAACTGAATTTGATTGTGTGTATTTTAATGTAATAAGGGCTATAATTAAATCACGCTTTGCATTATCTGTAAAAATTTTATTATCAGTTGGAATGTCTTTTAATATGTCTTCATTTATTAATATTTCATTTCTACCTTGTTCAAAAGTAATTCCATAAACATCCTTTGTTTCAATAGGTTCAGGAGTATAATTTTCATCTATTTTTACAATATTATAGTTTCCGTTACGCTTTCCTTTTAATATTTCAAGAGCTTCATCTGTATATCCTGGAGCTATTATACCATCAGAAACTTCTCTTGCTATAATAGTTGCAGTCTCTTTGTCACATACATCTGAAAGTGCTATAAAGTCACCATAAGAAGACATTCTATCTACTCCTCTTGCCATTGCATAAGCACAAGCTAATGGAGAAAGCTCTAAATCATCAACAAAATATATTTGCTTTAAAGTATCTGATAAAGGTACTCCTACTGCTGCTCCTGCTGGACTTACATGTTTAAATGAAGTTGCTGCTGGAAGACCTGTAGCTTCTTTTAATTCTTTTACAAGTTGCCAACTATTAAATGCGTCTAAAAAATTTATATATCCAGGTTTCCCATTTAATACTTCTATAGGAAGTTCTCCATTTTTTATATAAATCTTTGATGGTTTTTGGTTTGGATTACAGCCATACTTTAATTCTAGTTCTTTTGCCATATACTCATCCCTCTCTATAATAAATTAATCATAAGTTTGATTAATCCTATATTAATTAAATTATTCGTACTAATAAAATTATATGGTATATTTATCCATTAATCAACTATATTTTTTAAAACTCCTATTCCTTCGACTTTACATTCAACTATATCGCCATGTTTTAAATATACTTGAGGATTCATTCCCATAGCAACACCTGCTGGAGTTCCAGTTGAAATTATATCTCCTGGCTTTAGAGTCATCCCTCTTGATAAATCACTTATTACAGTAGGTATATCAAATATAAAGTATTCTGTATTAGAATTCTGTCTTACTTCTCCATTTACCACACTACTTATATCTAATTTTAAAGGATGTTCAAATTCTTCTTTATGTACTATGCAAGGTCCCATAGATGTATGTGTATCTAAGCTTTTTCCTCTAAACCATTGAACATGTTTATCTTGAAGTGCTCTTTCACTTATATCATTTACTATTGTATATCCAAATATATATTCATAAGCATCTTCTTTTGATATATTTATACCTTCTTTACCTATGATTACTGCAAGTTCTGATTCATAGTCCAACTTCTCTACCAAATCTCCATGTAAACTTATCTTATCATATACTCCGATTATTTTGTCTGCTCTCTTAGAAAAATAAATTGGATAATCTGGCATAACTACATTTTTTATAACTCCATCTGGGATTTCATTGACATGGTCTTTATAGTTTAGACCTAAACATATAATATCTTTTTTAGGTCTTACAATTGGGGAACATAATTTAACTTCTTCTAACTTATAACACCTTGCGTTTTCAAATGAATTGTTTTTTATTTTTTCTAAATCTCCTGTAGATACATTTTCAATAAAATCATTCATATCAGTATATAATTTACTTAATCCTAAACTATTAATTTCATATATACTATTTGTTTCTGAGTTAAATACACCTATATTTTCTTCATTGCTACTACAAAAAGTCACAAATTTCATTTTTATTCCTCCATTCAATAAGTTGATTAATATTATTTAATTTTTATTAGTTTATATAAATTGTAATTCATAATATTTATATGTCAATACATATTTGCAAATAGAGTTCTAAAAAGCGCAATAATCATAAATATTAGAATTTATAAAAAATAGTAAATTTTTGTGTCATTCCTAACATGTTCTATGCAATCGCTGAAACGCCGGAAAGCCGAATGATTGCTGGGTTTGTTGGCGTTTCCGGCCCCTCATTTTGAGCGAAAATTTCTTTGAAAATCGGTGAAATGGTGCCCTAAATGGTGCCCACATTCCACGAGGCCCTATAAAAAGCAGCGGGGAGTAGTAAAGGCTTGTGTCGTTTACAGCTCTAAACCGCTACTTTTTCTCTTGGGTTCCTGTCTGCTCTTTTCTTTGCCTGGCGTGTCCTGCCGGGGCTGCTTGGGTTTGGGGTGAATGGCTGCATGGTAGGCGTCCAGCACTTCCTGTTTGCGTTCCAGCCGCACATCGACATACCGGGCCGTGACAGCCTCAAAGTTCATCGACATGCCCAGCGACGCGCCGATACCGGCGAGAGTGTGGCCCAGCACTTCGCCCACCGTGTAAAAGTCGCCAGTGAGTTGGTGCATATTTGTGGCCGCGCTATGCCTCAAATCGTGATAGCGTATATGCGGCATATCCAGCTCGGCCAGCAGCTTTCCAAATCCTGTTGAAATCCAGTTGGCCGCTTGCGGCGCTCCGTTCTCCTTTGCTACAACAAGATTGTTGTCATAGAACGGCGTGCCTGCTTTTTCGGCGGCGGCCTTTCGTGATTCCACAAGTGCCAGCTGCTTTTCAAAGTAGGGCCGGGCAACGTCCGTGATGGGGAGCCGCCACCCGTAACAAGGGCAACTTTATTTTTAAATTTCATGCAAATACCTCCAATATTTTTGATTTCATTATACACTGGGTCACTTTTGATGTATAATAGTTAAAAATGATATATTCAATCATGATAAATGATAAGGTGGGGAAAATGGAAAGTTTGGACCTTAGAATTTTTCGGGAAGTTGCCACCGAAAAATCTATTTCAAAAGCTGCTGAAAATCTTAATTATGTTCAGTCAAATGTTACTGCACATATAAAGCGTTTGGAAGAAGAATTGAATACGGTTTTGTTTATTAGGCATGGAAAAGGCGTTACAATCACTGATGATGGGAAAAAGTTATTATATTACGCCAATGCGATTTTAGATATGCTTGATAATGCTGCCGCCGAGTTTCATACAGAGAGCACCGGCCTACGGATTGGAGCTTCACAAACACTTTCTGTTTCCCGACTTCCAGCTTGGCTGTCAATGTATAAAAGCAAATATCCAAATGTCGCGCTTTCCGTAAAAACAGATAACCAAAATTCACTTTTAGACGCTTTGGAAAAGTCCGAGTTGGATTGTGTTTTTGTTCAGCCCATATATTTATCAGAGCATTACAAGACAATATTTCATTTTGAGGAAGAGTTGCGCATAGTGGCACCTTTTGGTTGCAAAGAATCTGATATAAATAAAATGCCTATTGTTGTGAACAATCTAAATACATGCCCATATAGAAAAATGTTGATGGACTGGTATTTTAAGAAATTTGTTTATCTGCCTAAAATTGTGGAGCTTGATACAGTTGAAGCAATTATTCATTCTGTGGCCTTGGGTATGGGCATATCACTACTCCCAGTTTGTGTGATTGAAAGGCTGAATTATAGAATGTAATAGGATGATGTGATATGCAAAAGGAACGAGAAACAGAAAACTTTGTGCGCCTTGGTGCTGATTTGAAAGAGGCTCGCAAGGTGTTGGGTTTGTCCCGCCGCGCCCTTGCTGAAATGGTGAACATCGACCCGCGCTATCTTGCAAACATTGAGAACAGCGGCAGCCTGCCCAGCCTCCCGGTTTTTTACCAGCTGGTGAAGATATGTAAGCTCCCAGTGGAACGATACTTTTTCCCGGCAGACAGTGAGCAGGACGGCAAGGAGAGAGAACGGGTGGCGCTCAAATTAGAGCTATGTCCTAAAGAGTATTTATCCATCATAGAAGCGGCCATAGACGGGGCAATCAACCTGAAAGAAACGAGGAAGCGTAAAGGTTAAAGCTGATAAGGAAGTATGTAAAGCAAACTTATCAAAACGGCTGACAAACAGAGTGTGAATAGAATGGGCGTATCGTCATAACAGGCGGTGCGCCCGTTTTGTTGTTCTGTCACGCAGTAGAACCGTGTTTTGGGAGGTGGGAATATAAAACCCTTACTGCTCTATTTATTTGCAAATACCGTATCCAACCAATTTACGATTAAATTTGTTGCTATTATATGATTTCCAATTTGACAATGTTGCTCACCTCCCTCTGCTTCTGTGAACAAATGGGATGTTAGGGATTTAGCAGATTGAATACGATTTCTCAGCCGATAAAACTGCTTGACCGGAATATAGTGGTCTTTTTCCCCGCCTAATAGCAAAATTTCCTGTGTGAGTTTAGGCGTAATGTCTTTCAATGTGTGCTTTGAAAGACTTTGATAAAAGTCATACACGGTCTTTGTTCCCGTAATATACATACCTTGCGATAATGCCCAATCCGCTAAAACACTTTTTTTGCGAAGCCGCTTAGCAATCGCATTGATAATGCTCCTCCAATGCTTTCGATAAGAAACCCGCAAAATCTGACAAATTGGAGCGGGAAATATGTGGGTCATGACTTCCAGCCCATTATCCATCACATCATAAGCAACCGCCGCAATAATCCTTTTCTCATATGCGGCGCTGCGAAGTGCAAAATATCCTCCCCATGAAATGCCAACCATTGCACAGCAATTTAGGTGATAAAAGTCAATAACAGCAGAAGTCGGTTTTTCAAAATCATAGCGGAAGAACAGGTTTTCACGTATGCAATCGCCTTGCCCCGGACCGTCAAATAAAATTACGGTATAGCCTTTTGAGGCTAATGGGCTAACTTGTAAAACAAATTCCTCAATGAATGAGTCGTATCCACCACAGATAAGAATTGTTCCTTTTGAGTGAGCTGCCGATATTTTTATACAATTTAGTGTTCCTTGTTCAAAGGGCACATTTTGTTTGCAATATTCCAGATGGAGTTCCTTTTCAAAGCCTTGATAAAAATTTGAAATGCACTTTTTGTATATCAAAGATTTCTGCTCATCATCTGCTTTTAGGAAAAATTCAACCATGCGGTAATAATAAGCGGCATGAAGCCAACGCTTTTCCCGTTCAGCTTTTTCAGCAAGGGTAAGCCACGCTTTGTTCCATTCCGAAAAAGTTTGAATATGAGCCATTGCTTTTATGACCTCTTGCCGATTGCACGCCAATTCTCCATAAGTTAAAACTCGGTTGATTTGAAAATTAAATTGCTGAATGGGATTGATATAATCAAATGACATAGTAAGTTTCCTTTCTGTGTTAAGCTACTTAACAGAGGTTGTAAAAAATTTACTCTCAATTTTGAGAGAGTAAGTTCCACATTTTCTGAACATCAACTGCTAATTTGGCTAATGTGTCCGTTGTTTCCGAGGGATATTTAGAAAATATATCCGACAGTTGTTTGCGCAGCCATTGGTGCTGTTGTTCATGCTCCATGCAGACAGATTTTCCGCTCTCTGTCAGCCTTAATACTACTTCATTATCTGTTTCCGGGGACGGCTCTTTTGTGATAAATCCTTTTTTTACCAACTTGCTTACCATTTGTGAAACGGCACTTTTTGAAATACCTTGCTTCTTTGCAAGAACCGTTATATTTTGGTTATCTTGCCTGTTGATTGCAATTATTGTGTGAATTTCAGACAAACGTAACTCGGAGCCAATGCCACGTAAATGTATCTGCTTTTCTAACTGATTATATTGGTTCATTGTTTGAAGAAACAAATCACAAAGCTGGTCTGTTGTAATATGGTTACTCAACTCGATGTCCTCCGTCTGTTAATCTACTTAACAGATTACACCATGTTTAACGATTAGTCAAGCACTACAAATAAATTTTCCCACCATCTTACGATATCTTTCGAGTGCCGCCGTAAATATTTTGCGACGGTTTTTGTAGTTTCTTTGGCATTTTTCTCTTTCGGATTGTTGTAGGAAATGAAAGGGGGGGAAAGCCAATGCAAAACAGAAAACGGGATATTCAAATCATTGTTCGTGTTACCGAACAGGAGTGGCAGCTTATAGCTGAGAAAATGGCGCAGATACCCACTGATAATCTTGCCGCATACGCGCGCAAAATGCTAATAGACGGTTACATTATTTTACTGGATACAGCAGAGATATATCAAAGAATTAACGCCGACTATCATCAATGAGTTTGTGAAGCGGATAATTGTCCACGCTCCCGACAAGAGCAGCGGAAAGCGTGTGCAGAAAGTGGATATCGTTTGGAACTTTATCGGTATAGTGGATTTTCCGAATGAGCCGCAAACCGAAACAACGACAAAGGAAAAGACGGCATAGCCCTTTGAGGAGCTATACCGTCTTGATTAAAATACTTCCTTATGGGTGCTTGACTAAAAACGCAACCTCCGTTTTTTCATGGAAATGTACCAGCTGGGTACGGGGCGTTTCCGCTTTCTGCCAGAAGTCGTCCCCACCCTTGACCTCGCCCTTGGTGTTGGCAATCAGCACGTTTACCAGCTTCAAAATGTCCTTTTCCGAATGGATATACGCGAACGGGTTATAGTGGAAGCTCTTTTTGAAATTGATGGTGTTGAATACCCGTATCTTGTACTTAGCCCGTTTCAGGGCATTTCCACATTCGACTAAGACGCTGCCTTTTGGGTCACCACGCAATAACTGGAATGAAGCTGTAAAAGGTTTGGTTTGAGCCAGAACCGGGTTTTGCCACTGCCGAAACCGCCCATGATAAGACAATTTTTATTTCTTGCTGTCGCCGGATTCTTGGGGCGTCCATTCATGGTAAGGCTTTCGGTGGCGGTCAGAATCACGTTGTTTTCCGGCTTGGGGTCTACAAAAGGTTTTATATCGTCCGGCGTCCCCCAACGCGCCGAACCGTATTCAATATTTTTGCGCCACTTCTTGCCGTTCTTTTTCTTGACGTACACCACCAGCCAGATAGCGGTGACCCCGGCCAGCCCACAAAGCAGGTCGCGGAGGTTGAGGCTGGGCAGCGGGTCGCGGCCCAACAGGGCAAGGCCGTTTACCGCGTCCATGAGCTTTTTCCCGATGTTGGCCCCGGTGGAGAGCCGGAACGATTGCCCCAGCTTGTCGGCCAGCCAGAAAATGAACAGATACGGGAGGTTAGGGAGGACGTATTTTTTCAGCTTATCGCTCATAACGCACGTTCCCCCTTGTCATGGTGCCGCTCCTTGCTGATGGTGCCTTTCACCAGCTCCTTAAACTTGGAGAGCCGGGCCAGAACGGACGGCCTGTTTCTGCCGGACGGCGCGCTGCTGCTCTTTCATAGCCGCCAGAGCCTTTTCAACCGCCCGCATAACTAGCCGGGCCATGAGCTTGTTTGCTTGGATAACCAGCGTTACCGTGCGGTTATTTATATCTTCCTGCATGAATCAGCCTCCTTTCTTATAGGCTGGAAAAGGGAACAAGTTCCCTCGAAAATTCAGGTTACAGTTCCGGGCCGTGCTGTTTCTGCCTGGGCTGTTTTCCCTTGGCGGTGGCCTCCTTTCCCTGCTGCCCGGCCATGTAGTCGCCCATAATGTCGTCATAGTCCAGCAGGAATGAAAAAAGGAAGTAGCTCCTTGCCTCCGGGTGTCCGGCCAGCAGTTCCACATCATCGGGGAACGCAAGGCCCAACACACCATAGAGGACGCGCAGCACTTCCAGCAGTTCGGTTTCCCGGCCATCTTGATACAGGCCGGTAAGCAGGGTATACACGCGGTCGGTGGTGTCCGTGTCGCCGCCCGTGACCGTCCAGAGCATTTGGGCGAACGGCTGGGTATGCGCCCCGGAAATCAGGTTGATTTTATCCTTGACGACCTCCCTGGACGGGCGCAGTATGCCCCTGTCAATTAGTGTTTGATTCATTGTCAGTCTCCTTTTTTCGTGGTGCTTGTGGTGCCCAAATGGTGCCCGACTGCTTTCAAACACGAAATAAAGAGAAACAACACGATTTTAGGAGATATGCGGAAAGCCTGATTCTATGCGGCTTTGTGGGGTATCTTATAAAACAAGACAAGAGCTTTTAAGCCGTTTTTTCGGTTTCAGGCAATAAAAAATAGTCTACTTAATTGTGAATAGTTCTAATAAACTTTATTTATGCAGATATACTTTTATAAAAGAAGATATAAAATTACTTACATATAAACTTTCATTACATCTTCACCAGCACGAATATTCCCTATTTTTAAAGTTTCAATTCTATCTATATCATAAGAATTTGTTATAACTACAGGAGTTATAATAGATTTAGCATTCTCTTTAATTTTTTTCAAATCAAAATTTATAAGTTTTTGCCCACAAACAACTTTGTCTCCTTTATTTGCTAATAATTCAAATCCCTCTCCATTCATATTTATAGTATCTATTCCTATATGTATTAATATTTCCAATCCATATTCATCCTTTAAACATATAGCATGTTTAGATGGTAAAAATATTTGACTTATCTCTCCATCAACAGGGGAATAAACAGCTCCTTCTTGTGGTTCTATAGCAATCCCATCACCTAATACTTTTTCAGCAAAAGCATCATCGGGAACATCGGCTATACTTAACACTTTTCCTGAAATTGGTGATTGTAATATTCCTTTTATATAATTATTTTTCACTTCTTCTTTTTTGTTTTTTGAGAATAATTTTTTTAACATCTTAAATCTCCTTATATTAATAATTTAAAATAAACATCCAATATCTATATGCTTTAGTTGATAAAGTACAGCACCTGAAATATGCTGTATATATTTATTCCAGTAATAACTATAGTCATATATGAAAACATATACTTAACTTTCCTATCATCCACCATTTTGCTGATAAAAGAACCCATAAATCCTCCCAAAACTGCTCCTATTATCATAAAAGGTAATCCAGATAAATCATATGCCCCAAATCCAGTATTTATCAAAACTGTCATTAACTTTGAAATATTAGAAAATAAAATAGTTATAATAGAATTAAAAGCAGCTTCTTTAGCTGATAATCCAAATAACAATGTGAACACAACCACATTTATAGGTCCTCCTCCTATTCCCAAAACTGAAGATATAACCCCTAAAAAAATACCAATACTAAAATAAGTAATATTAGTATTGAATTTTATATTTAAACTTTTATCTCTATATAAATAAACCATTATTAACAAAATAGTCATTATAACATTTTGAATTACTTTTATTATAGATGAGCTATTTACATATGAAATTGATAAATCTAATAAACTTTGACCTATAATACCACCTAATATCGAAGCTCCACCAATTAAAATAAGTCTCAAACTTATTTTAAAAATTTTTAACTTAATTTGTTTATATGTAGAAACAACAGCCATTGATAATACAGTAAATGATGACAATATACTGATTGTAGCCACATCAAATACTCCAATCAAGTCTAATATTGGTTTTATTATTACACCTCCACCAATACCTGTTATTGCTCCTATAGTTGTTGCAAATATAGATATTGCGAATAAAATTATATTCATTAAAAATCATCCTAACTAAATTTATTATATTTTAAATCCTTTAATCGTACATAATTTTCAATAACTTAAGCTAGAATTCTCAACACTAAAATTATTTAGGTATTTGATTTTTATATACTAACTCTGCTATTCTTTTTAAATCATTAAAGTTACACATTAGAAAATCTTTATATCCACAATAATTACTATTAGAATCAATATACATAAAATTTTTCATTCTTTTACACCCACCACCGCATATTCTATAGAAATTACAATTTATACAAATACTTTCTTTTTGTATATTTTCATGTAAAAATTTATACATTGTAGGCTTTCTCAAAATATTCAATAGAGTATTATCCTTTATATTACCTAAATTATAGTTATCTAGAACATAAAAATCACATGGATATACACTTCCATCAGCCTCTATTACAAACTGTGGTTGACATTTTCCAATTATTCCACAGATGCTTGGTATTCCTGTAATTAAGAGAGATATAATATTATCAAACAAATTAATACTTATGTAATTTCCATTATCCAGTTCATTTTTCCAAAGTTTAAATACTATTTTATAAAAATTTGCAAAATATTTAGGTTCCAAAGAGTACTCTGATTTATCCTCACAATATAAATCATCTAAACAAGGAATAAACTGAATATATTTTATATCAGTTTCTTTTATAACATTAAAAACTTTATTTGGATTACATGCAATCTGATTTGTCAAAACACATAATATGTTAAATTCTATTTTATGTTTTTCTAATAGTTTTTTTGTATTTATTACATCTTCATAGCTTCCCTTATTACTTAAATATACACGATTTTTGTCATGTATGTCTTTTAGCAAATCTAATGATAATCCTACTAAAAAATTGTTTTTCTTTAGAAATTCACACCATTCTTTATCTATAAGTGTTCCATTAGTTTGAATAGAGTAATTTACTATTATATTTTTTTTAGTTTTATTAACATATTTAATAAAATACTGATAAAATTTTACACCTGCCAAAGTAGGTTCTCCACCTTGAAAAGCAAACACAACTCTATCTCCATTATCCAAAACTTCAAATGTATTATCTATTATGTTTTTTATGGTATCTTCTTGCATAATACCATATGACTTAATTGCTCTTAAATTACTTATATTAGCATAAAAGCAATATCTACATCTTAAATTACATAATGATGATACAGGTTTAATTAAAACTGATATACTTCTCATTATAAAAACCTTCTTTTTTAATATTTTTTACTTATCAGATAGAAGTCTATAATACTCATCTCTTCCTGGATAAGCTCTACCTTCTTCTATTTCTGTTTTCCATCTACTTGAACCTACTCCTTTTATAGGACCTTTTAAAAGGGGGTCTTTTGTTTCTAACATCCAATTATCAACTTTCTTTCTCAATTCATTTGCTATATCTTGATAATCTGAATCATTTATTAGATTATTTTCTTCTAGTGGGTCTTTTCTTAAATCGTAAAGTTCTTCTTTCTCATTAGGAACATAGAATTTATCTCTTACAGCTTTACCAGATAAGCTTAAATGTGAATCAACTGTAATATATATTTTAGGTCCATCTTCAAAGTTTCTAACATAGCTATATTCATTAGTTCTTATACCTCTCATTGGTCTATACTGGTCATGCCATGTCATTTCTGTAAAAAATGAATCTCTTCCTATATCTTCACTTGTCTTTAATAACTTAACAAAACTTTCTCCATCTATATTTTTAGGGATTTCAGCTTCAATTAAATCTAGTATGGTCGGAAGTAAATCAATATTACATAATAATGCTTCTTTTTTCACGTTTTTTTGAGAGGATTCAGGTAATACAATTATAAGAGCTGTCTCTAATCCTGCTTCTTTTAACATTCCTTTAGCTCCTGGAAAAGCAACACCATGGTCTGTTGTAAAGATAACAATTGTATTTTTATCTAATCCTGTTTCTTCTAATTTATTATATATTTTGCCTATTGCATCATCCAATACTTTTGCTGAACCATTGTATAGAGCTATATCTCTCCTTACATCCTCTGTATCAGGTAAAAACTTAAATACCTCTACTTCATCTAATCCATCTGCATATGGTTCATATTCATCAAAATCTCTATGAGTCTCAAAAAATCCAACATTTAAATAAAATGGTTTTTCTTGATTTTTTTTATATGTTTCCAAAAATTTAATCACTTCTTCAGCAACTCTCGGAGCTCTATCACCTGGAACTGATATAAAGTTATCATATCCTAAGTCATAAGTTGAAGAAAATACTCTATCTTCTATTGGTGGAGCTTCATTTATAGTTTCATGACTTAATCCTATTAATGTTGTCTCATATCCATTTTTTTGTAACTCCATAGGAAGTGTTGTATGTTTAGCATCTATACAAAAACCTAGATGTGCAAGTCCAATTAATCCATTATTATGAGGATACAATCCAGTTAAGATACTACCTCTACTAGGGCTACATTGAGGTGCAACACAAAAATAGTTATCAAATTGAATTCCTTTTTTAGCTAGTTTATTTACATAAGGAGTTTCTACATTATATCCATAGCTATTAAATTTTCTTCCACTATCATGAGAAATCATAAGTAAAATATTTGGTTTCATTAATATTACCTCTTTCTATTATTGTCTATTTATTTACTGTAAAATGATACTGTTTCATAAGGTTTTAATCTTAACTTAGGTTCTAAATCTCTCTTTGTATAATTTCCTATTAAATATGTAAATGGTTTTTGTAAAAATTCTTCACTAATATCTACTTCAACTTCATAATCATAGAAATTATTAAATACTATTAACTGTTCATTTTCTAAGCTTCTTAAATAAGCATAAACCTTATCATTATCTAACAAAATCCCTTTGTAACTACCTTCAGATATAATGTCCAATTCTTTTCTTAAAGATATTAGACTTTTATAGAAGTTAAAAATTGACCCTTCTTTAAGCTCCCTTTCAACATTTATCTCTTTATAATTTTCAGCTATTTTAATCCATGGTATCCCATTTGTAAATCCAGCATTTAACTTACTTGACCATTGCATAGGCGTACGACTATTATCCCTAGACTTAAATTTTACAATATTCATTATTTCTTCTTTCTCAACTTCATTTCTCAACAGCTCATTGTATGCGTTATGAGTTTCAACATCCAAATAGTCATTGATTTCTTCAAAGCTTGGATTTATCATACCGATTTCTTCACCTTGATATATATGGTGTTCCTCTTAGTAAATGTATTGTTGCAGCTAACATTTTTGATGCTTCTACCCTATATTCTTCCTTGCAAAATAGACTAATTGCTCTTGGTTGGTCATGATTATTCCAAAATAAGGCACTCCATCCGCCACCTTTTTCGATTTGTTCTTGCCATTCATTTAAAATCTTTTTTAACAGTATAAAATCAAAGGGTCTGTTACTCCACTTTTCTCCATTTTCATAATCTACTTTTAAATGATGAAAATTAAATGTCATTGAAAGCTCTTTTTCTTTAGGATTGGAATATAATATACAATTTTTAATAGTTGTTGAAGACATTTCTCCAACAGTCGTTATACTTTCAAGCTTTCCAAAAGTTTCTTTGTTCATTTCTTTGATAAACTCATGAACAATAGGCTTGTCTGTATACATTTCTTTGCCTACATTATTTGTAGAATCCTTCAAATCTTCGTCTTTACCAATTACGTTTATTACATCAAATCTAAACCCTTTAACCCCTTTATCCAACCAAAAATTTATAACTTTATATAGTTCTTTTCTGACTTCAGGATTAGGCCAATTTAGGTCAGCTTGTGTAATATCATATAAGTGTAAGTAATATTTATCTGTATCTCCAAACTTAGCCCAAGCACTTCCCCCAAATTTAGATTTCCAACTTGTTGGTGGTCTATT
The DNA here is from genome assembly GCF_020657775.1 of Clostridioides sp. ZZV14-6345. NCBI lineage: Bacteria > Bacillati > Bacillota > Clostridia > Peptostreptococcales > Peptostreptococcaceae > Clostridioides > Clostridioides sp. ZZV14-6345. Next base: position 17,124 of record NZ_JAGWCX010000015.1, read on the forward strand.
ATCTTTTTTTCCATCTCTGATAAAATAGAAATCTTGATATTTTTTATATATAATCAGCAATATCATATCCATTATCTTTTTGTGGTGACACAAAAAATGGGTTAATCCAAATTATATCCACCCCTAATTTATATAAATAAGGTAATTTATCTATAATTCCTTTTAAATCTCCTATTCCATCATCATTAGAATCATTAAATGACTTTGGATATATCTGATAAATAGCTTTTTTTTGAAATCCATGTATAAAACTTCCTTTCTTTTTGTCTAGACAAATTTTATATATTTATGATAAACCTTTTCGTTATCAAAATCAATATTTAATCTAAATAAAAAATATAATCTCAATCTTTTTTTATTAATCACATAGTATTCCTGTTTTTCCAAAGCTATACAATATATTTTATGACAATCAATATAAAAAACAACTAGGATAACGTTGACATAGGAAATTGTCTATGGTATATTAATTTCAAGATTTGTCTATACAACATTACATTTTAGGGGGAGGTAATTTTATGAGTATACAAAAAGAAAATGCGCACCATAAAGAACAGGTTGAACAAATTCTTGAAGCAATTGGTGGAATAGACAATATAATATCTGCAACACACTGTATTACTAGATTAAGATTTGCTCTACATTCAGAAAATAAAGTTAATGTAAAACAGTTAGAGCAAATAAATATAGTAAAGGGAAGTTTTACTTCAAATGGTCAATTTCAAGTTATTATAGGTCCAGGACTTGTAAACAAAGTTTATTCTATATTGTTAGAAATTACTGGACTCAAAGAAGCGACAAAGGCTGAGGTTAAGGAGATTTCTACTAAAAAATTAAACCCACTTCAAAGAGCTATAAAGGTGCTAGCAGATATATTTATTCCTATACTACCTGCTATAGTTGCCTCTGGTTTATTAATGGGTATAAACAATCTACTTGCAAATCCAGGAATTTTCTATGAACAACCTTTTTTAGAGGTTCATAGCAACTGGGCTGGCATATCTAATATGATTAATCTTATTGCAAATACTTCATTTGCATTCTTACCAGCACTAATAGGTTGGTCAGCTGTCAAGAAGTTTGGAGGAAATCCTGTACTTGGTATTGTATTAGGTCTTATTTTAATTAATCCAGATTTAATGCCTGGTGCACAATACTCTAAAACACCTGAAGCTGTTACTTATTGGAATATATTTGGGTTTAATATTGCTAAAATAGGTTATCAAGGCCAAGTAATTCCTGTTCTATGTTCTTCTTATCTTTTAGCAACAATCGAAAAGTTTCTGACTAAAAAAATCCCTGAGATGGTTCAACTTATTTTTGTTGCTCCTCTTACATTATTAATAACAGGTTTTCTAACTTTTTCTGTTATAGGACCTGTAACAATGTCATTTGCTAACTTAATCACAAATGGAATCCTTGGATTATTTGAAATTAATGCAATACTTGCAGGTGCATTGTTTGGATTTATATTATCTCCATTAGTTATAACAGGAATGCATCACTTATTCTTAGGTATAAACTTACAAATGATAGGTACTTTAGGATTTGCAACATTATGGCCAATACAAGTTATGGCTAGTCTTGGGCAAGGTGCAGCAGCTTTAACTATGTTTTTCATATTAAAAAACAAGAAAATCAAAGGAGTTGCATTAACAGCTGCAATTTCAGCTTGGCTAGGTATTACTGAACCAGCAATATTTGGTATAAACTTACGTTATCGTTTTCCTTTTATGGCCTCTATGATAGGTGCAGGTATCGCTGGAGGAGTTGTATCTTACTTTAATGTTAAAGCGGGTTCTATAGGAATATCCGGTATTCCAGCATTCTTATCTATATTTACAGAACAATGGGGTGTTTATTTCTTGGCAATGGGTCTTTCTATAACGATTACTTGTATACTTACATACCTATTCTCAAAGAGTAAATATTTTAATAAAGAATTTATAGAAAATTAAAGAAACACATAAATCAACTGTACTGCACTCCAATTTTTGAACCAAAAATCTAACGATTGGAATGCAGTACATTAGACGCTCTTTTTTAGTACTAAAGATTTCTTCGTCTTGCAAAATCCACAAATCTAAATGTGTCAACTCTATGTCTGGATTCATGATACTGAAATAACCTTGTATCTTCTAAATATACTTCACTTCTTATCACTACAACATGTGTATCTGTTCTAATATCTAGCAACAGCTTATCCTCTTCTGTAACAGGATTTACTGTTACCTCTCTATTTGCATAACCTATTTTTAATTCTAGATTTTTCTCTATATAATTAAATATTGAACTTTGAACTGCCCTTAATGGTATTTCTGGTATTATTTCAAATATAAAATAATCTTTATCTAAAATAACAGCTTCTCCATTAATTTTTCTAAGTCTTTCAACTGATATGACCTTAGTTTTTGTATCTATATCTAACTTCTTACAAATTTCTAAAGGCATAATCTCTTTTTTATTTTTGAGTACATTTATTTCCGTATCTAAGTTTTTATTTCTTTGTAACTCGTCGAAACTAATTAGCCCTGCTCCTTCTATCTCAAACTTATTTATATCTAAAACAATAGCACCTTTACCCTGTTTTTTTTGTATAAAGCCCTTCTCTAATAAAAGAGCCTGTGCTTTTCTAATAGTTTCTCTTGATACTTGATATTTTTGAGCAAGCTTTACTTCCGTTGGCAGAAGTTCTCCTATTTCATACACATTATTTCTTATGTCTTTTTCTAAATCTAAATATATTTCATAAAATTTTTTCAAGTAAATCACTCTCATTCATAATTAATATTCATACTTATCCCATTTTATATAAATATCATATTATAGACTAAACTGTCAAATATTATTAAATTTAAAAAAATCACTTCAACAATATAATTAATTATTTACTATGCAATACCTCCAAACAGCTAACAATTATTGTTGGTCTCCATACAACAAATGAAGAAGAGTACCTAACAGAGATTTAGATACCTCTATTGAATATTCTTAAATGATTTTGCTTTTTTGAATGTCCATATTCCCAGTAATAACAAAGCAATACTAGGTAATATAAATGGGAAATCCAAGTTAATACTACTTAATGGTGCGAATATCATCATCCCTAATGGCGTTGCTAATGTGCTAAATAAATCAACATAAGAAAACATTCTCCCTATATAAGTAGGGTCACTATATTCTTGTACCATGGTAATAATTGGTGTGTAATACAATGGACTTCCAATCCCCATAATGAGCATAAATAATGCGAATAACCAAATTGAGTTTGCATAAATTAGTAACCCCATTGATAACCCAAAAATACAAATGGAATAGCCCACGAGTTTCATATGTGAAATGGTTATTTTTTTATACCCTAAATAAAGACTTCCTAGCAAGGCTCCAATTGAAAATGCCATTTCGACACACGTCAAAACCCAGACATCATCATCCAAGCGAGTAGAAGCTAATAATGGTGTTAATTGTGACGCTGGAACAACAAGGATATTGAATAGTGTATAAAGGCTTATGATAGTTCTAAGTTTAGTTGATTTTGTTAAGTATTGAACCCCTTGTTTAAGCTCTAACCATCCATTTTCAGAAGAGTGTCTTTCTTTGTTTTTGATTGGGATAATTAGTAGCAGTAAAATACCAATAACAGCAGTGATAACATCTATCATTAAAACAACGCTAAGAGAGAAAAAACTCAATGCAATACCAGCAAATGCAGGTGAAATAAGTTGAATAATACTCCAAGTGGTTGTTGAGTAACTATTTGCCCTCATTAATTCTTCTTGTGGAATAAATGAGGGCAAGATGCTTTTTGTTGCTGGCATTTGGATACCACTTCCAATAGAACGCAGACTATTAAAAACATATATCCATAGAATAGAGTTGTTTCCACTTGCATAAATAACAGCTAAACACAATGTAGAAAGAGCAATGAAGCTATCAGAAAGCATAATAATCTTCTTCAAAGGGAAGCGGTCAGCAATTACTCCACCCACAAGCATAATAAGTGCCTGTGGTAGAAAAGTCGTAATTGTAATACCCGTAATTGCTATACCTGAATTTGTTTGTAGAGTTACATACCAGATTAGCGATAAAGAGACAATAGAAGACCCTAGCATGGAAACAGTTTGACTAGTCATAAAAATAAGTAACTTTCTTTGCCAACTTAATTTCATAAATACCTCCCAATAATTCTTTTTAAATTTTCTTTTATTTGTATTTCATCAAAAATATTTGTATAAGTAGCTATAGAAGATTGTATAGATTTCTCGACAGATAATTATTCCACTATTTATTCCAGCCCCAAGTCCAACATCAATAATTTAATCTGCTGAAAGCCATGAATTAAATTTGAACACATGAAACAAGCTTTGGAATACCAATTGGTAAACTCGCATAATCCATAAAAAATTCTTTTGGCTCAGTAATAACACTCTGTTTCAAAAAATTAATTTCTTGCATATAAATCATCTCCTGTCATAATCATGTTAGGTCATGACACAGTGTTAGGTGCAAGAGGAAATTTTAAAATAAAACACATATAATAAAAGAACCAATAACAAAGTCTTTATTCCTTGTTATTGGCTGCTACTTTTTTAAAGAGGTACATAGTCGATGAATTATTCTATAATCTTCCAAATTGTCTTGTTTTTCCAAGATCAATTCATATTGTGAAATTTGTGTTGTTTTTATTTGCTGTTATAAATATTCCACACCAACAATTGCCGTAGTTTGATTATATTCTTGCAGATAGATTGGCTTCACTAGCTTTACAATCTGATGTCCTATACTGAATGTAATCGTTGATGTATCGTTTAGAAGCTTGTAAGAATTAATATTCTGTTGACTCAAAGCCCTGACTTTGTTTCCATAATATTCAAAGCGTAGTTTGACATTTGATAGTAGTTTGACATTTGATAATGGTTTATCAGTATCTTCATTAATCTTCTGGACTTTCACATTTCCTAATTTGATGATGTTGACTTTATAACTCGTTTGTTTAGAGCTTTCTAAGTGAAATTCCAACATAGCTTGCTCATTTAATTTTTTATAAGCAATCTAAGCACCTACTTCATTTTATGGAACTTTATGATAAGTAACATTTCCATTATTGGAGTTAGCACTTGGTGTAATCGTAATAATGTTACCCTCTTGTTTTAAATTGGCGTTTGTTAAGTTGGATTTTAACATCATATTGATTAATCAAAAAAAGACGCTCATTTTTTATGAACGCCTTCCTGTAAATTATCAGCTATATATACAAATATTTTTATTATCTACCTAATAAATATAGCAAATAAGCTCCTCAATAGTATACAAAGCCCTACATCTCTAAACCTTGATTTAACTAATCCAAGCACAATACCAAAAACAGTACCTATCATAACTTTTGAAATAATAACTTCAAAGGTGTAGCTTGAATTGTTATACAAATTTATGTAATTTCGTACAACATCTATATATCCTATATTATAAATTCCAGATAATATAGATGTTATACAGATAATTTTACTCTTTGACTTTATAAAATTACTTAGATAGTTCCATATATATTCTCTAAAAAATAACTCTTCAAATATTGGAACTATCAATACAGACAAAGTCATCATAGTTACATTAAAAAATATATATCCCTTAGTGCAATAAGTTGCAATTATTGCTAAAGATAAGACCACTATAAAAAGTATCAGCTTACACTTTTCAATAAGTATATTGTTTTTATTTTCTTCAAAAGCCTCTGTGATTTTTCTATTTCTCACCTTGTTATACAAAGAATTATCTTTTAAAAATAAAATTAATGATAAACCAACTAATGTAAAAGAAATTAAGTTTATAATATTAAAATTTTCAAGAGTAAATTCAAATTGACTTAGAAGTACATAATTCAAAATCATCCTTAATATTTGAACTATAAACATCAATAAAATAGAATCTATTATGCATTTTTTGTAACTATACTTCATCCCAATTTAAATCACCCCATGTATATGCTAATCGTAAAGTCCATTTAATACCCTACTTACAGTTGCTTTGCTCCAACTTGTTTGATTTGAAATTTCTTTATAGCTTAAGCCATCTCTTCTTAAACTCTTTATATTATTTATATCATCATCAGTAATTTGTTTTTCTTTTGGCTTAAGGCTATTTTTATAGCTTCTTAGTCTATCCAATTCTGATTTCAAACTATCTACCTCAAACTGTTTTTTTTGAAGTTTACTCTCATAAGAATCTCTCATCTCATTAAACTCTTTAATGTAGTTTACTTTCCAGTCCTCATCCATTTTTGTTTTAAATATACCCATATTTTAACCTCCTTAAATTTTGTTACTCAAGTTATGTATCGATTATAAACATTAATTTCTATATTTATCTTTAAAATCCTTGTACATAACCCCTAGATAAGTTAGTAAAATTCAGATATATTTTTACAATTTTAAGTATATATTAACAATATCAAAAAATATAATGTCTTAATACAACATATTATATATTAAAAGCTATTAAAGTGAACCTTTTCATAGTCCAAATCAGAGTCACAGTATGCTCTCTTCTCTTCATCAGGATATCCTATAGAAATTATACACTCCACACTGTACTTATCAGGTATTTTTAACTCATCTCTAACATATTTATCAGCTTCTATATTATCATCATGTATCCTATTTCTTACTTGTATCCAACAAGAACCTAATCCTAGTTCATGAGCTTGAAGTTGTATATATGAAGCAGCTATACTTGCATCCTCTACCCAAACATCATTTTTTTCCTTATCTGCAATAATTACAATAGCTAAAGGTGCATTTTTTAAGAAAAATCCACCACCTTTAACTCTACATTGAGATAAATTAATTAACTTTTCTTTGTCATCTACCACTATAAATTCCCATGTTCTAAGCCCCTTTGATGATGGAGCTAAAAGAGCAGCTTTTAATATTTTATCTAATTTTTCTTTTTCTACTTCAATATCCTTGTATTTTCTAATACTTCTTCTTTTCTTTAGAAATTCAATCATCTAAATCATCCCTTTCATAATAGTATACACTAGGTTATATTATGCTCTTACTAATACTGAAAATCTATTATTTACCCCTTGTATTATAAATGCTTTTTATAATATTTTATCATAACAGTAGAAAGATTTCTCCTTTCCTAAAAAACTCATTTCTCCAATTTTGATAAAACCACACTTTGTAAGTAGTGAATTCATTTTTGAATTTATTGAATATGTGTCGCTCTTTAAGTAGTATACACTGTTTTCTCCAGCTAATTTTTCAGCAAAATCAACTAATTTAGATGCTATTCCTTTCTTTCTAAAATTTGGATTTACAGCCATTCTATGTATTACTATTGCTTTTATATTAGATGACCAATTTAAGCCTAAATATTCTTCTGGCTCTTCATAATTAAGACATATAAACCCTGCTACTTCTCCATCCACTTCATAAATATATAAATCTTGTTTCTTAATATCTGAAACAAAGTCTTTTTCTAATGGGTAATTTTCATCCCATTGTGTATTATTATAAGTCTTCATTTCTTCCACTGTAGATTTTATAATTTTCATAATGCTTTCTAAATCATTCATGTTCGCTTTTCTAATCATAAAAATATCTCCTTAAGTTAATGTATTTATTTACTATCTCTTTACTTTAAACCATTCATTTTCTACGTTTTTGCTCATTTTTTCTAATAATTTAGTTGCCACTTGTTTTTCTTCATCTGTAAAGTTCTCAAAACATATCTCTATACTTCTATTCTCTTCTTCAATTATCAACTCATAAACTTCCAAAGATTTATCAGTTGGAGTTAAATTATATCCTCTTTTATCAAACTTATCCTGCTTTTTATCTACATATCCTGCCTTTATTAATTTTTGTATAGCCTTGGTTGTTGTAGCCTTGTCTACCTTTAACATATTTGATAATTCCACAAGATTTATACCAGGGTTTTCACAGATTCTTGTCAAAAATGTAAATTGTCCTTTTTGTAACTTTAATTCCTTGTACTTAATATCATTTATTGAATTTACTGCTCTAGATAAAGTACCTACTTCTCTTAATATATTACTATATAAAGTCTTAATCAAACACACCTCCACTGAACCTCCCACAACTAAAGTCACAGGTTTTCTGCTTCATAGAATTTCGCATAATCAATATATTCATTTTTAGTTGAAAGTTCAACTTTATTTGAATTTTACCATATATTGGTTGAAAGTTCAATTAAAAACAATAAATTTATTTAATCTTTCTTTGTCTATTAATCAATTAATTTTAAAATTAAAATGGGTATCCCAAAATGAACTTTTTCGTTTATGAGGAACTCTCTTTTGTATAAAATAAATACATTTTTATCATTTCAACAATGAAAAAAGGCTTATCTCTATTTTGAGACAGCCTCTTTCTTTTAATCTATATTCTACTTTTTCCATAAATAAAATCTATATAATGTATTTACACACTTCATCCGCAAACTCTGTAGTTGAAGCTGAACCACCTAAATCTACAGTCAATTTACTTCCTTCAAGAAACACTTTTTCTAAAGCTGTTTCTATTTTTTGTGCATTTTCATATTCACCTAAATATCTAAGCATCATTACTGATGATTGAATGAGTGCTGTTGGGTTAGCTTTATTTTGACCAGCTATTTGTGGAGCACTTCCATGGACAGCTTCAAATATCGCACAGTCTTTACCAATATTTGCACTTGGAATTATACCTAGACCTCCAACAAGCCCAGCACCTAAATCAGATAGTATATCTCCATAAAGATTTGGCATTACCATTACATCGTAATTTTCTGGATTTAAAACTAAGTTCATAGCTGCTGCATCCACAATCAAATCATCATACTCTACACCATGCTTTGATGCTACTTCTCTAAATACATCTAAAAACAATCCATCAGACATTTTCATTATATTTGCCTTATGTATAGCTGTAACTTTTTTTCTCTTATTGTCTTTAACATAGTTACATGCGAAATCGACAATTCTCTCACTTGCACCTCTTGTTATTATCTTTATACTTTCAGCTGCATAATCACCTATTTTATGCTCTATTCCAGCATATAAATCTTCTGTATTTTCTCTTACTACTACTAAATCAACATCTTCATATCTTGATTTTATACCTTTAAAACTTTTAATAGGTCTTAAATTAACATATAAATCTAATGCCTGTCTTAGAGTTACATTTACACTTCTAAATCCTTTACCTACAGGAGTAGTAATTGGACCTTTTATAGCTATTTTATTCTTCTTTATACTATCTATAATATATTCAGGAAGTGGAGTACCATACTCTTCAATAACTGCCTCTCCTGCATTAACTTCTTCCCATTCTATTTTTACCCCCGTAGCTTCTACTACCTTTTTCATAGCTTTCGCAACTTCTGGTCCTATTCCATCGCCTGGTATAAGTGTCACTTTATACATTCAATATTCCCTCTTTTCATATTAATTAGCTTGATTTTTAGTGTAATTTAATTTTCCACCAGCTTTTAATACATCCACTTCTTTTGCTGATAATTCTACTTTAACCTTAAAAGAAGTTCCTTTAGTTGTGTTCTTAACTTCCAAAATTCCATTAGCTAAATTATCTAAAATATTTGGTATCTCCAGACTATCTAAAAGAGATAGGTTTTCATAATCTTTCTCATCACAAAACTCCATTGGAATTATACCACTATTTATCAAGTTAGCCTTGTGAATTCTTGCAAAACTCTTCACTATTACCCCTTTAACACCTAAGTATAATGGTGCTAAAGCTGCATGCTCTCTACTTGAACCTTGACCATAATTATCTCCACCAACTATAAATCCTCCACCATTGTCTTTTGCTCTTTGAGGAAACGCTGTATCTACAGTGTTAAAACAATAGTTTGCAAGATATGGTATATTACTTCTAAAAGGAAGTAACTTAGCATTTGATGGCATTATATGGTCAGTAGTTATATTATCTTCTGTCTTTAGTATAATTTTTCCATCTATAGACTGACTTAGCTCTGTATTAAGAGGGAAAGGTTTTATATTAGGTCCTCTAACTACTTCTACATCACTTCCTACATCAGCAGGTTTTATTATCATGCTATCATCTATCAAAAATTCATTTACATCTAAGTTTGTAAATTTAATATCAAATTCTCTTGGGTCTGTAAGCACTCCCTTGATTGCACTTACTGCTGCTACTTCTGGGCTCACTAAGTATACTTGTGCTGATAAAGTTCCACTTCTTCCATAGAAATTTCTATTGAAAGTTCTTAAAGACACAGAGTCAGTACCTGGAGATTGACCCATACCTATACATGGACCACAAGAATTTTCTAGTATTCTAGCTCCAGCACTTATTATATCTGCTAAAGCTCCATTTCTAGCAATCATCTCCATAACTTGTCTTGAGCCTGGTGCTATTACTAAACTCACATCCTTATGTACCTTATTTCCTTTTAGGATTTGAGCTACTTTCATTAAGTCTTCATAAGAAGAATTTGTACAACTTCCTATTGCAACTTGGTCTATTTTAATTTTTCCTATATTTTCAACTTCATCTACATTATCTGGACTATGAGGTTTTGCAGCTAATGGTTTTAATTCATCCAAGTTTATAGTAATTTCTTCATCATAAACTGCATCTGCATCTGGTTTTAACTCTATCCATGTATCTTCTCTTCCTTGACTCTTAAAGAATTCTAATGTTTTTTCATCACTTGGGAAGATTGAAGTAGTTGCTCCAAGTTCAGCTCCCATGTTTGTTATTGTAGCTCTTTGTGGAACAGATAAACTTTTAACACCTTCTCCACCATATTCATAAACTTTACCTACTCCACCTTTTACAGTTTGTTTTCTTAACACTTCTAGTATTATATCCTTTGATGATACCATATTATTTAATTTCCCAACTAGGTTGACCTTACAGACTTTTGGTGCTTTTATATAGTATGCTCCTCCTGCCATAGCTAATGCAACATCTAATCCACCAGCTCCAATAGCCATCATACCCACACCTCCAGCAGTAGGTGTGTGGCTATCAGACCCTAAAAGTGTATCTCCTGGTGTTGAAAATCTTTCTAAAAATACTTGATGGCAAATACCGTTGCCTGGCTTAGAGAAATAAACTCCATATTTATCAGCCACTGTTTGTATATACTTATGGTCATCTGCATTTTCAAATCCTTGTTGTAACATATTATGGTCTACAAATGCCACACTTCTTTTAGTCTTTACTTTATCTATTCCCATAGCTTCTAGTTGAAGATATGTCATTGTTCCAGTAGAATCTTGTGTTAAAGTCTGGTCTATTTTTATACCAATTGAGTTACCAGCAATAGCTTCTCCATCTACTATATGTTTTTTAATTATTTTATAAACTATATTATCTCCCATACTTTCCTCCTAAACAATTATATCTTAAATATATGAACCTCTAACTGCTTCTTCTTCTGTTGTACCTTTTTCATGTGCTAGTATATCACAATATAATTGAAGAATCTCTTTATCCATCAAACTTCTTTTTAATCTTATAGATGTAGCTCTTATAGCATTTAATAGTTTGGTAGCGTTTTCTGGAGAAATATACATTTCATATTCACTCAATTTGTTTATAACTGCAGCTCTTCCTGAATGTTTACCTATTACTATTTTTCTTTCAAGATTTACTTCACTTGGGTCAAATGGTTCATAGTTATGTGGGTCTTTTAAAGCTCCATCTGCATGTATACCAGATTCATGTATAAACATATTATCCCCAACTACTGCTTTCCATGTAGGAAGAATTCTTCCTGATGCCTGTGCTACATACTCACATATTCCTCTAAATTTTCTAGTATCTATATTATTTAAATCACATTTATAGACGCACTTAAGTGCCATTAAAACCTCTTCTAATGCTGCATTTCCTGCTCTTTCTCCTAATCCATTTACTGTAACACCAACATAATTTGCTCCTGCTGCTATTCCTGCAAGTGCATTTGCAGTTGCCATCCCAAAGTCATTATGTGTATGCATTTCTATGTCAAAATTAGTTCTTTCATGAAGAGTTTCTATTGCATTCTTTGTAGAAAAAGGATTCATAACTCCTACTGTATCACAGTATCTAAATCTATCTGCCCCTGCTTGTTTTCCAACATTTATAAATTCAGTTAAGAAGTCTATATCTGCTCTTGAAGCATCTTCTCCATTTACTGAAACATATAGTCCATTTTTCTTTGCAAATTCAACTGTTTTGGCCATGTTTTCTAAAACCCAACCTCTAGAAGTTCTCAATTTATTTTCTATATGAATGTCAGATACTGATATTGATATAGCTACTGCATCAACACCACAAGAAATAGATTCTTCAACATCTTTTATTACTGCTCTATTCCAAGCCATTATATCTGATTTTAAATTTCTACTACATATGTGCTTTATTACATTTTTTTCATCTCCACCCATAGTAGGTATACCAACTTCAATTTGGTCAACACCTAGGTCACTTAACATTTCAGCAATCATTATTTTTTCTCTATTTGCAAATACAACCCCAGCTGTTTGCTCTCCATCTCTTAAAGTAGTATCTACTATTTTTATTTCCTTTGCTCTATCTTTTGATATAATGCACATATTAATGCCCCCCTTAGTATACTTTTAATTTTAAAAACATTAGGTCTTATTTTTCATTGACATCTCTAACTTATGATTATTTTTTTATTTTTTATTCATTTTAATTTCATTTGCAATTTATTTTTTTGACTTTTCATATCTTGTAATCTATTATATTACTTTGTATCATTTATTGCACTATATTTTTTCTTTTTTGTGAAAACTTCTTAAAAATGAAAGTTATTATGTTTTTCTTGCATTTTAATTTAATTTTTAAATAGATTTATTTTCAAAAAACCTTTAAAAATAAACCTCTAAAATTCCTACTAAAATTTAATTTAAGCTACATTCCATTTTAAAGTATCTGCATATATTTCTAAACAATATAAATAATAATCAAAAAAATTACTAAAAATACTTACAAATATGATATTATTAATTGATTAATAAAAAAGAAAATTTTTCATGAAAGGTAAGATAATAATGGATTTTAAGAACTTAGGGATTAGTGAAAATACAATAAATATTCTAAGAAAATCAGGAATAACAACACCTACACCTATACAAAAAGAAAGTATTCAATTGATAAAAGAAGGAAAAGATATCATAGCAGAAGCTCAAACTGGAACAGGAAAAACACTTGCTTTTTTACTTCCGATATTTGAAAATATATCATTAGATATAAATGATATACAAGTACTTATACTTTCTCCTACAAGAGAGCTAGCTATACAAATAACAGAAGAAGCTATGAAACTTAAAGAATATAAAGATGTAAGTATTCTAGCAGCCTATGGAGGAAAGGATATTGGTTCTCAAATAAATAAACTAAAAGGAAATATTCATATGATTATAGCTACACCAGGTAGACTTTTAGACCATCTAAATAGAAAAACTATTGACCTTAGCAAGTTAAAAACTTTTGTTTTAGATGAAGCGGACCAAATGTTACTTATGGGATTCAAAAATGAAGTTGAGGCTATTTTAAAAGAAACTTCAAATAAAAAGCAAACACTATGTTTTTCTGCAACTATGAATTCTCAAGTAAAAAAATTGGCTTATAGATATACAAAAAATCCTGTTGTAGTTTCTATCCAAAAAGAAGAAATTACTCTTAACAATATAAAACAAGAAGTAGTGGAAACTACAGATAGAAAAAAATTGGATGCCTTATGTAAGGTTCTAGATGAAGATAATCCTTTTATGGCAATAATATTTTGTAGGACTAAAAGAAGAGTTGATAATCTCGAAGAGGCTCTTGCTATAAGAGGATACAATTGTCAAAAACTTCATAGTGATATTGCTCAATCAAAACGAGAAAGAATAATGAAATCATTTAGAAATTTAGATATACAATACTTAATAGCTACAGATGTAGCTTCTCGTGGTCTTGATATATCTGGAGTAAGTCATATATATAATTACGATTTGCCAGAAACACCAGAAGACTATATCCATCGTATTGGTAGAACTGGTAGGGCTGGTGAAGAAGGCTATACATGTGCTTTTATTGACCCTAAAAATGAACGAATGTTGAGTGAAATAGAGACAGCTATAGAATCTAAAATTACTAGAAGAATTATAGAATTGTAATCTATAAACTAATTAAAATGCCAATAGTATATAAACACTATAATATACAGAAAGCAGGTATCAACTTTTTCTTTATTATAATACTATTTTATATTGCATAAAAAAGCTGTAACCTTTATGATTACAGCTTTTGCTATTTCATCTACTTCTGCTTCACATTCCCATTTAGTTGGATTTTCAGCGATTATCTTAACAAATAGAACTATAGGTTCAAGGTTTTTATCTACAAACAGTGGCAAAAGACATGAAATTATCCAATATTTCCAATCATCATCTTCTTCTGCAAGAACATCTATTATTAATGGAGTAATTAACTCTTGATGTAGAGCTAAAACAGGTAAAATTTCTTTTGCAACAGGCCAGTTATAATCTTGCATCCATTCCAATAATCTATAACAAATCGGCCTTATATCTTCATCAGATAATAATTTTAATTTTTCGATATTACTATTATAAATTTTCAATATTTTCGTTTAATTCGGCTGGCCATTTAACTTCTGGATGTTCCTTTGCGAACTTCTTATTCTTATAATGACCTAATGTAAGGAAAGGAATTACTATAGTGAATAGACCCAAATAACCACAATATCCATATCCGTATTTAACTATATTACTTAATCCTGTAAGAGATATAAGCATTGACACTACCATTATTGCACAAGCTGTAAATACCCTTCTTTTCATTTTTGAAGAAAGGAAAGAAAGTGCTTTATGGTCTTCAAATCTATTTACAAGACCAAATATAGTAGTTACTCCTGTAGACATTAAGCAAAGGAATAACGCAACATTATAAATTATGTATATAGTATGATTTCCAGATTGACCTGCAACATACATAGTAGGAAGTGTTGTTTGCCCAGCAGCAATAATTTCTCTATACCATCCCATTAACATAGTTACAGCAAGCCCTAGTGCAATTGCATTCATAACAAATGAAAGTACCATTGCCTTAGTAGCTTCTTTTGAATTCTTAAGAAGTGGTCTTGAACATCCTGCAAGTGTAGGTATAACAACCGATTGAAAACCTGCATAAATGAAGGTATTAAGTATTGGCTTGATATAGCCAGGTGTGAAACTCGTTCTATTTGATAATATTTCAGTTATTTCTGGTACTTTAGCTTTTATACCAACTATAAAAATAGTAAGAGTACATACTAGAATAGCTATTGTCATTGCTGTAGCTGCTTTAGATACAAGCATAGCTCCAAATATAGTAAAGACAAGAAGTACAATTCCAATGATAAATACAGCTATAAAGTAATTTACCCCTATACTTTGAAACACTGCTGCTGCACCTGCTATAACAGCACTTACAGCTATTAAAACCATCAGATAATAATATATTTCCCATATTATTTCAAGTTTTGGATATGGACTCCAAAGCTCACAAAATAAATCCTTATAATTCCTACAATCATTATTATTATACATTATGATAACTTCTCTCATGGTAGCAGTAAGTATAATCATTGCTAAAATTGCCATAAGTGGTGCTGTCCATCCATACTGCACATAGTACTGAGTTTCTTGATTCCCTGTAGCAAACCCTCCTCCTGCATGTGAACTAAAAAGAACGCTTGCAACTCCAAAAATAGCTAAAATAGAGCCTGTTACTTTTGCTTTCTTTACATTTTTTTGCATGAAATCATCCTCCCTAGAAATGATATTAAAAGTTTATATTTTAACACTTTATTGATAAAACAATAACATTTTTGTTCATTAAATTCAACCATATTTTTCCAATAAATTTACATTTATATCTGATTTTCACCTATATGTTAAATATTTTTTACATATTTATTTTATTTTAATCTTGTTTTCAAATCTTTTTCGTTTTTTAATTTCATGAAATTTCTTTTTTAGTGTTAAATTTTACACAAAATATCTTTTATTATATTATAATTATTACTTAATAATAATATAATAATAATTACATTACATAAAATCTCCTATATTATCATATTCATTGGAATTATTGAGTCTGAAAAAAATAATCAATGTAATTTAAAAAAAGGGATAGATGAATATAAATAACTTTAATTTATTTACATTTATTCTATCATTATTAATACATGATAAAATTGTTTATTAATGAAAATATATTCTTATTAAAAATAAATTTTTTTACAATATTTCATATAAAAATACATAGCTTTATTTTAAAATAAATATAATAAAAAAGATACTTTCTATAGAAAATATCTTTTTAACCTTCAACTCAAACCTTTTAATATCTTTAATTTTCATAATAAAAGTGGTCTGTCTCAAAATAGAGAGATAAGCCTCTTTTTCATTGCTAAAATGATGAAAATATGTTTGACTTCATACAAAAAAGAGTATCTCATGAACTAAAAAGTTCATTTTGAGACACTCCCTTTTATGAAATATATTTCTTATTTACTTTTATAACTATCTACAAGCTAATAGTTCCAAACTTCAACCTATACATGTTGTATATTTGTATAATTTGATATTTCAGAATTAACTGTATATAAATCACCAACACTTAAATCATGTACATCTTTATGACCAGATATTCTAGCAAAAGTCTTAAGCTCTTCTAAACTTACATTTAAAAAGTTTGCCACTCTATCAGCACTATTTTCTATATGTAATCTTTTTCTCAATTCCTCATCTTGAGTAGCTACTCCTACAGGGCACTTACCAGAACCACATATACGATATTGTTGACACGCTGCTGCCATAAGAGCAGAACTTGCAATGGCAACTGCATCAGCTCCCATAGCTATTGCTTTAGCAAAATCAGTAGATATACGAAGTCCACCTGTTATAACTAAATCTATATCTAATCCATGTGTATCTATATATTTTCTAGCACGGTAAAGAGCAAATATTGTTGGGATTGAAGTTGCATCTTTAAGCAATTTTGGGCTTGCTCCAGTAGCTCCACCACGACCATCAATAGTCACAAAATCAGGTTTAGCATAAGCTATAAATTCCATATCTTTTTCAATATGACCTGCTGAAATTTTAACACCTATTGGACGCCCTTCTGAAATATCTCTAAGTTCATCTACAAGTTTCTTTAAATCTTCTTTGGATTGTATTTCTTCAAAACAAGATGGGCTTATTACATCTTGACCTACAGGCTTATTTCTTATCTTTGCTATTTCTTCAGTCACTTTTTCACCAGGAAGGTGACCTCCCATACCAGGTTTTGTACCTTGACCAATTTTTATCTCTATAGCATCAGAATTTTTAAGATTTTCTTCAGTGACACTGTACTTATTTGGCACGTATTCAAAAATATACTTGTATGAAGCTTCCTTCTCTTCTGGTAATATACCACCTTCACCACTACACATAGCTGTCTTATTTTTAGCTGCACCCTTTGCTAAAGCTATCTTTAATTCTTTAGATAAAGCTCCAAATGACATGTGAGAAATATAAACTGGATTTTCTATAATCATAGGTTTTTTTGCTTTTTTACCTATTATTGTTGTTGTATTTACTTCATCATGTTCATTTAGAGGCATTGGATTTAATTGAGCACCCATAAGCAAAATATCATCCCAAGAAATTACTGGTAGTTTAGTTCTCATAGGTTCTATTATAGATTTTCCTGTAACAGCCATTTCATGAATTATATCCATATGTTTTTCAACTTCATCATCTCTTCTTAAATATGTACTTAAGTAATTTAAATCTCCCGCTTTTTCACTATTTAATTTAGATTCATCTTCAACTATATCTTCTATTTCCTTTTCATCTTCTTCATAGTAAACAGTACTTATCTTTCCAAAATAACTACGACCTTTTGTACATACAGGACACTCCCAGTCTTCACTTAATTCGTCCCATGTTTTATCATTCTTAGATTCATCATAAATATATCCACAAACACTACATTTATAAATTGACATATTATTTTCTCCTCATGTTATATTGACATTAAATAAAATTAAAACTTGAATTTATATAAATTTATAGGAGGCTATTTGTATGAAAATACGTTTATAGCCTCCTTTTTGACTCACTTTATTCAAATATTACAGTTCAGCCTTCCATAATCCATGTAAATTACAGTAAGCATATGCAGAAATAACTTTCTCATCATCATTCAAAGCAAACTTAACTACAGGTTCTCCATCTACTGCTAGACATTTACGTTGACCACCTTGTTCAGTCATAAGATACACCCATGCTATGTGATGTTCTTTAGTCATTGGATGAGCAACACTACTTATTTTAACAGTAACATTATTTCCCTCTACTTCAATTACAGGTACATGCTTTTCAACTGCTGCATCTGTTGTATTAGGAACAAGTTCCTTCATAGGTTTTCCACAACAGAAAATAGGTACACCGCCATTTTGTATCATTCCTACAAGGTTTCCACAAGTCTCACATATAAAAAATTTTTGTTCACTACACATAAACTCACCTCATTAATTATTTTTAGAATTTGAAAACTAACCTACTTGATTACACTTTCTACAATTATTACAAATCCCTTTAAAACTTATGTTATAAGATGTTATTTTTATGTCTGTTTCCTCTGCTATTGACTCTTTTAAATTATTCAGAACTTCAGATTCTAAATCGTATACCTCTCCACATACTTCACATATGATATGATAGTGATTATCCATTCTACCATCAAATCTATCTGGATTTCCTGGAATACTAACCTTCCTTATAAAGCCATGTTCCGTTAACTGAGCTAAATTTCTATACACAGTTCCTAAGCTTAAATTTGGATTATCTTTTTTTAAGTTTTCATATAGGTAATCCGCAGTAGGATGAACCGGATTATTTAATATTTCATTTAAAATCAGTTCTCTTTGTTTAGAAAATTTCATAGTTAACATTCCTTTTAATTATAATAATTTTTAATAGTTTTCAGCTTTTATATTAAAGTATGCTTTTGGATGGTCACATACTGGGCATTTTTCTGGTGCTTCAGTACCTACATACACATGTCCACAGTTTTGGCATTGCCAAACAACTTCTTCATCTCTTTTAAATATTTTTCCTTCATTTAAGTTTTCTAAAAGTTTTAAGTATCTTTCTTCATGCTCTTTCTCTATTTTTCCAACAGCTTCAAATAAATAAGCTATTTTGTCAAATCCTTCTTCTCTAGCTTCTTTAGCAAATTTTGCATACATGTCAGTCCATTCATAGTTTTCACCTGCTGCTGCATCTTTTAAATTTTCCTCTGTTGAAGGCATACCATCATGTAAAAGTTTAAACCATAATTTAGCATGTTCCTTTTCATTGTTAGCAGTCTCTTCAAATATAGCAGCTATTTGATTATAACCTTCTTTTTTAGCTTTTGAAGCATAGTATGTATATTTATTTCTTGCTTCTGACTCTCCTGCAAATCCTGCCATTAGATTCTTTTCTGTTTTAGTTCCTTTTAAGTTCATAATTAATTCCTCCTTTTTAATAATAGTAATGATTACTATTTCTATATTTATATAATATATTAATTTCCACTTTTTGTCAACTATATATAATATTATTTTTTTTATTTAAATATTCTTATTTTCAAATATTTTATTTAAAAGCTGTATTTGACTACAAAATATTTTTAAATCTCAATACTTAATCATCTTCTCATACAAATTATTTCAGAAATTTTGTTAGATATATTTTATAAACTATTTATTTTATATATTTTTATATAAAAATTAAGAGATAGTGACTAGTCACTATCTCTTAAAGTAATTCTTTTATTCAACTTTACTGAATTGCTTCTTATTTTTTATAATATTACTAACATATTGAGATACTCTAACTATTTTCATCTAATTCTCCTAAAATCTTATGAATATGAATCATCAAATATAACTCTTCTTGTCTTGGTAATTCTCTAGAGTATTCCTTATATATATAAGCCCTTACCTTTTTCACACATTCATATTCTTCCTTACAATTTTTTTGAACTTGCTCATATATAAAATCTATCTTTTCTTTTGATGATTTGTTAGCCAGAAATCTTTGTGAAAAGGCCTTTAGATGCATTACAAATCTCCTATAATAAAATGATTCTTTATTATATACAATAGAAAAGTGATAATGAACTATTTGCAAAATAGCATTTACAATTTTAGCACTTCTCTTATTTCTATCACTATAAGGATTATCTTGTTGTGCATTTATAAAATGGCCTGCTATATTACCAATCTCTTCTTCTGGTAGGTCTAAACCAAGAACCTCCTTAAAAACAGTAATTGCATATTTTCCTATATCATATTCTTTTGGATTAAACTCCTTGATTTCAAACAAATAGTGGTTTTCAATCATTATACCTTCTTTAAAGCGTCTCACTGCAAAGGCGATGTGGTCAGTTAAGGCTAAATATATATGGTTCATAAGTTTTAAGTTATATTTTTCTATTCCATATGCAATTATCATTTGAGCTATACCAAAGTATTCTGCATCTATTTCTGATGCTAGTTGTATAATACTCTTTTTTATATTTTCATCATGAAGAACAAAAGTTTTTTCTATATCTTTTTTATTTAACTCAGAACCAGCTTTATAATTATGACCAATCCCTTTCCCCATCAATATTATTTCTTCATCATTATCATCCTTTGCAAGTAGCAACGAATTATTTAATACCTTTGTAATGTACATACTAAAACCCTCAATATATATTTATGTTTATTTTACTATTTTATTGTTCTCTATAACTTCTTTGTACCAGTAAAAACTATCTTTCTTGATTCTTTTTAAATCTAAAACTTCATGGTCAGTTCTATTTATATAAACGAGTCCATAACGTTTATTAAAACCTTGAGAAGAACTTAAAAGGTCTGTAAATGACCATGGACAATATCCAATCATCTCTACACCATCTTCAATAGCTAGTTTACATGCATTTATATGACTTCTTAAATAATCTATACGATAGTCATCATGAATTTTTCCATCTTCTAATGTATCTTTAGCTCCAAGCCCATTTTCTGTTATTATAACAGGTAAGTGATATCTTTGCCAATATTCATTTAAGGCAAATCTAAGACCTGATGGGTCTATTGCTGCTCCATACTCAGAAGCCTCTAGGTTAGGATTCATTGACATTTTAAATAATCCATACATACTAAAATCAACAGTTCCTTCTCTTAACCCAAATGGATGTTGTAAGTCCTCAGGTAAAGCTTCTGCACAATTTGTTCTATAGTAGTTTACAGCTATAAAATCCATTTTAGACTTTTTAAGTATTTCTTTATCCCCCTCTTCCATATGAGGAACTATATTTCTTTTTTCAAGATAGTTCATGTAATACCCTGGATATTCTCCATAATGATGCATATCAAGCATATAGTACACTTTAAAATTATCATTCATTCTAGCTGCATATACATCTTCTGGTTTAGAAGTAAGAGGATATGTTACAGATGATGATACTGCTGCTCCAATTTTACTTCCTTCTATCATCTCATGGCATGCATTGACTGCTAATGCATGTGCCAAACAAAGATTATAATCCATCTGAGCACGCATTTTATCTATCTTCCATGAATCTGTTTCATCATATATATTAATTCTCTCTTCTACTCTTACAATTAAATTCTGTTCATTATGAGGTTGCCAATACTTTACTCTATCTCCAAAATGCTTAAAGCATATTTTAGCAAATCTTTCAAAAGCATAAACAGTCGCTCGACTTTCCCAACCATTATATTTCTCTACTAGTGTAAATGGAAGGTCAAAGTGATATAAAGTTACGAATGGCTCAATATCGCACTCTATTAGTTTATCTATTATCTTATTATAAAAATCTATACCTTTTTGATTTATTTCTCCTTCACCATCTGGAATTATTCTTGCCCATGAAATTGAAAAACGATAAGTTTTCATCCCTAATTCTTTCATCAATTCAATATCTTCTTCATAGTTATGGTAAAAGTCTGATGCAACTTTAGTATCTGCTTGTAAATGAGACTTTTTAAAAGAATTGTAGTCAGCTACGGTTTTTCCTTTATTATCGTCATCCCAAGCCCCTTCCACTTGAAATGCAGAAGATGATGCTCCCCATAAAAAATCTTTTGGAAATCCTGTATTCATAAATATTTCTCCTTTTTATATTGATTATTTTCTTTGTTGATTCATTTCAATAAGTTCACTTTATATTAACTATTTTCTTTGTTGATTTATTTCAATAAGTTCACTTTATATTAACTATTTTCTTTGTTGATTTATTTCAATAAGTTCACTCTGTATTAACTATTTTCTTTGTTAATTCATTTCAATAAACTTACTTTTAGATATATTTAATTATTAACTTAATTATCTCTAGTCAAATTAGCTTAATTACTAGCTAATACTAATGAAATTATATTATCATTTGTTGAAACATAACTAGATTTACAAGAAACTACTTGTCCAAAATCAAAGGTATTGTTTACTATAACTGGTGTAGTTACATCGTAACCAGCTTTTTTTATTTTATCTATATCAAAAGATATAAGTTTATCACCTTTCTTCACTAAATCCCCTTGATTAACATGTTTTGTAAAGTATTTACCATTTAACTCCACTGTGTTAATTCCAACATGTATTAACATTTCTGCTCTATTATCTAATTTTAATCCTATTGCATGTAATGTTGGAAATAAAGAAACTACTTCACAATCAGTAGGAGCTGTTATTACACCTTTTGTAGGTAATACAGCTATGCCTTCTCCCATAGCTTTTGATGCAAACACATCATCCTTTACTTCTGATAATTCTATACATTCTCCTTCTACAGGCGAAGTTATATCAATAACACCATCTTTCGTTTCTACTTTTATAGATGAATTTTCTTTATTAGAAGATTCTTCTAAATCTTCAAACCCAACTAGATAAGTTGAAATAGCTGAACCAAAAAACGCTATAGCACAACCACCTAGATAACTTAAGAAACCTAATGCACCTGCTTCAGCATATACAGGTATAGTTAAAACACCTTGGTTTGCAAATGCGTTACCATAAGCTCCACCCATTCCCATTATGGCACCTCCAACTGCACCACATATTACAGCACATACCATAGGTTTTTTTAATCTAAGATTGGCACCATATATTGCAGGTTCAGTTATACCAAATAAAGCTGTTATAGTTGCAGACATAGAAATTGTTTTTAATCCTTGATTTTTAGTTTTAAAGAACACTCCTAGTGCAGCTCCTGCTTGTGAAAAGTTTGCAGCTCCTGCAAATGCCAATAAATTTTGTCTTCCTGTTTGAGCAACATCACTTATACCTATTGGTAACAATGCTCTATGTGCACCAAATATAACCAACACACACCATAACCCACCTACAAATGCTCCACACAATGCTGGGCTTAGTTCATAAATATACTTATAAGAAAAGTTTATGGCATTTCCTATATAGATTCCAATTGGTCCAAATAAAAATAATGTTGCAGGTAACATTATAACCAATGATAAAGTTGGAACCATTATTATTTTAATTACTTCAGGTATATACTTTTCTAATACTTTTTCAACATATGAAAGAGCCCATATGGCAATAATTATTGGAATAACAGATGATGTATACATAGCTTTTGTTACTGACAAACCTAAAAATCTAACAGCCTCTTCACCTGCCATCAAAGCAGTAAAAGTTGGATAACAAAGTGTAGCCCCTAATACCATAGATATTATTTTATTTGCATTAAATACTTTCGCCGCAGTATATCCTAGTATAATAGGCATAAAATAGAATATAGAATCAGCCATAGCATTTAAAATAATATAGCTTTGAGTTTCTTTTATATCTACTCCATTTTTATTCATATAATACATAGCAAGAACTGATAAAATACCTTTAATCATACCAACTCCTGCTATAGCAGGTATTGTAGGTGTAAATATACCAGCTACTGCTGATAATATAGAATTCATTATACCTTGTTTTTCTTCATTTTCATTTTTCTTACCTGCATCATTTGATTGAGGTACAATTTTTATAACCTCATCATATACTTTTTTTACTTTATTGCCAATTACAACTTGTATTTGACCCATACTCTCAACAACAGTTATTACTCCTTCAGTTTTAGATAACTTATCTTTATTCACTTTAGAAGCACTTTTGACTTTAAATCTAAGTCTTGTCATACAATGAGTCACTTCATTTATATTCTCTTTTCCTCCTACATTTAGTAGAATTTCTTGAGCTATATTTTTATAATCCATAAAAAATCCTCCATTTTCAATTATCGGCTTTTTGTTTTATGGCCATTTAAACAAAAAAATCGAACCAAATAAATAGATTATACCCATAGTACTCTATAGATAATCTATAAAAATTGATTCGATCTTGCCTGCATTACCAGTAACACGTCTACTGTTATATATTCAAATTTGTTAATTTTATAGTATCATAAGCGTTTTCTTAATTCAACTATAAATTATAATTTTTTAGTAAATAATAATTATATATTTAAATTTTTTTTAATACAGAAAGTACTTGATAAAAAAATCTAAATGGTATATTATTTGCATTATAAATATACCATCTGGAGGATAACATGAAAAAAATATCTAATCAAAAATTACTTTTACTTGCTATTGTTGTGTTTTTCTGGTTTTCACAATATGTATATATACCTTTCCAAAGTCCATATTTAAGTGCATGCAATGTATCTACAAACATGATTGGTATAATAATAGGTGCATATGGAATCTCACAGTGTTTACTAAGGCTTCCTGTTGGAGTATTTGCCGACTCCATAAATAAACATAAAATATTTATACTATCTGGAATTTTCTTTGCTGGTTTAGCATCTCTTATAAGAGTCTTTTCTCCTGAGGGCAATGGTTTTCTTATAGCTAATATTTTGTCTGGAATATCATCATCAACTTGGATTTCTTACATGGTTCACTACACCAACTTTTTTTCTACAGAACATCAACAAAAAGCTACAAGTACGATAATATTGGTAAACAATCTAGGAATGTTGATTGGATTTGTTATGAGTACTTTATTTTATGAAAAATTAGGAATGACAGCCTTATGTATCATGAGTGTATTGTCTTCATTCATTGGAACAATTCTAGCTTTAAATATAAAAAATCATAATTCAAAAAAAACACATGAAAAAACATCAGTTAAAAGCTATTTATCTATCTGTAAGGATAAAAGACTTATATTTTTTTCTTTCATGGCATTGATTCAACAAGGTATTCAAATGTCCACAACAATGTCATTTACTACTCAAATTCTTAAAAACTTAGGTTCTAGCTCTACCCTTATAGGCTTATCTTCTATATTTTATATGTTATGTGCTGTTGCCTCTTCTGGCTTTGCTTCTACTAAGTTTTGTACTAAATACGGACCAAAATTTTGGATTCCTTTGGTGTTTATTTTAATTTCGGCTTACTGCTTTTTAGTTCCAACAATAAGACGTGTTAATATAATATTTGTACTACAATTGCTACCAGGTATATCTACAGGAATACTTCTTTCTTACCTCACTAGTGAGTCCATGAAAAACGTCCCAAAACACCAGAAATCTACAGCAATGGGCTTTTTTCAAGCAATCTATGCTATAGGAATGTCTGTATTTCCAATGATAGTTGGTAAAATATCAGATTATACTTCAATACAGTATGGATACTTTGTCTTGGCTATTATATCTATAGTAGCTTCTATCTTGTCTTATACATATTATAAAAAAGTAGACTTAACTCTTAACTATGATATAATACAATCATAAAAAAATTATATGTTTAGGAGTTTTTATGAAAAGCTTAAATGCCACTGAGAAAATTATTGATTATATTAAATTGAACATTCTAAATGGAACTTTTAAAATTAATAGTAAATTACCAAGTGAGAGAAAGATTGCTGACCTGTTCAACATAAGTAGAATACCTGTAAGAAATGCCATAAATATACTCTGTAAGGAAGGAATACTTAGAGCTATACCTCACTCAAGCCCTATAGTTGAAGGATTTAAAAAAGTCGACCTGTTTAATGATAATGAAGTCTATAAAAACCATAACATACAAGAATTTTATGTTGAATCTTTAAGGGCAAGGCAACTTATCGAAAGTGAAGCTACTAGATTAGCAATTTTAAACGCTACATCCAAAGAACTTCAAAAAATAAAACATACTTACATAAAGTCAATCGAGGAACTGTATAAGGTTTCTCAGGGTTTAATAGAAGAATGTTATGATGCTGACTTGCAATTTCACAAAGAAATAATTTTAGCTTCTCATAACCCAATTTTTATAAAGTATTATGAGCTAATACCTAAAACAGTTTCTTCTAACCAATACTTCGGTTTTAAATATAGAAATTCTCTCAAAGATATGATTAGCCACCATAATGAGATAATGATGGCATTCGATAGTAAAGACTCTGACTTAGGTTATACATCAATGTACAATCATTTAGAAGATGTAATTCAGTTATTTCAACATGATTAAACTTCTATTTTACCTTAAATACAACTAGCATATAAAAATGGAGTGTATCAAAGTGAACTTTTTAGTTCAGGAGGCACTCTTTTTTGTATGAAATCAAATATATCTTCATCATTTCAACAATGAAAAAGAGTCTTCTCTCTATTTTGAGACAGTCTCTTTATTTCTTGTGTAAAATATGTAAAAAGGCGTCGCTCTATTCTTAGTGCGACACCCATGATTAATTTAAGTCTATTAAAATTTCACTTACTATAGATTTTGCATCTTCTATTATATACTTTGGATCGACTTCATAAAATTCTCTATCTACAAATCTATCAATCTTCTCTATACTTTCTATAGAATCGCTTGTAACAAATAATACTATAGATGCATCTTCTATGTCATAAATAGAAAGTTCATTTTTTATATTATCATTATCTTGAATTTCATAAACTAAATCAAATCCTAAATCATTTGCAGCTTCTTTAAGAGAATTTAAACTTCTTTCACTTTCACAAACTGCTACTATCTTTTTATTCATATTTCAAATACCTCTCTAATTCTACTCTGGTACAATCATTACTATACATTTTGCTTGTTTAACTACACTTGCTGTTACTGAACCTATCATTCTAGTAAGACCTTTTTTAGTAGATTTTGTCATAACTATAAAATCTACATTATCTTCTTTCGCTTTTCTAATTATCTCATCTCCTGGATACCCAAAAGTAAAGTGTACTTTAACATCATACTCTCCCATTATCTCTGCTGCTTTATCCAGGATTCTTCTTCCTAAGTTCTCAGAATTCTTTATCTCTTCAGCTAGGGATATGCCATCAATAAATACTAGTTCTTTTACATTCATTATTTCTACTTCGACTTCATCTTTTTTGAATATTCCTTGTATAAATTCCAAAGAATGCATACTTCTTTCTGTCCCATCAATTGGCACTAATATTTTCTTTTTATTCATGTCACATCTTCCTTTCTCACTTTAGAATATTTAAGTAAAATATATATTCTAAGTTATAAAAATATATAATAAATCTTTACTTCAGGAATTAATATTAATAATTATTGTGTTAATTTTATAATATATAGCTGGCAGTGTCAATAAACAAAATTGTAATTAAAAAAATAAATGGTATTAACTTGTAAAAGTATTTTCTTTCAACAAATTTTTAAAAGCTTCTTCTGAAACTGGTTTAGAAAAATAATATCCTTGAAGATATTCACAGTTCATAGCTATTAAATCTTCAGCACACTTAATGGTTTCAACTCCCTCTGCTACAGCCTTCATATTCAATTTATTTATAAGCGCTATAATCGTTTCAACTGTAAGTCTATGTCTACTGTCTTCATCTATAGACCAAATCAAACTCTTATCTAACTTAACTGATGAGAATGGTAAAGAAAGCATATTAGTAACTCCAGAATAAGCAATTCCAAAATCATCAAGTACAAACTTAACACCTAAATCAATTAATCTTTCCATTGTTTCTTTAATTATATCAAAAGAGCCCAAGGCTACAGTCTCTGTAATTTCAAGTTTAAATTTAGTCGGTGATACTTTGTATTTATCCATCAGATAAAGTAAATCATCTGCTAAGTTTTTTTGCATACATTGTACTACAGAAAGATTCACAGCTATATTATCTAATTTTAAACCTTCAAAATCATCACTATCTATAAATTTACATACCTTCTCAAAGACTACTAGTCCAATTGCGTTAATCAACCCAGTTTGTTCTGCAACTATAATAAATTCATCAGGAGGTATAAAACCTAAGTCTTTATGTTTCAACCTAAGTAGTGCCTCAGCTGAAGTAAACCTACCTATGCTATTAGAAAATATAGGTTGATAATACACTTCAAATCCATCATGTTCTAATGCTTCTTTTAAACAATTTTTAATCATGTGTTTCTTTTTTATCTTTTCACTTATAGATGCATCTGCATAAATAACACGCCTTGACTCAGAACGTTTTGCTTCATGTATAGAGAAATCTATAGAAACAATAATATCTTCTGTTGTTTCAGCATTTTCTGGATAATAAACAACAGCTATGCTAGTTGCCAAATTAAAACTTATCTCTTCCACCAACCAAGGTTTTTTGAATCTTTCTTCTATCTTTTTAATAATATCCTCTGGTTCTATACATAATTGACTATTGACAACAATAGAAAATATATCTCCTCCTATTCTATATACATGATTTACATCATGAATATTAATCAAATATTTTCCAACTTCTTTTAATGCAATATCTCCATTTTTAGTTCCAAAAGTTTCATTCATAAACTTAAAGTCATCAAGTGCAATTGTAACAATAAATCCTGACTGTTCAGTATTGATATTCAAATCCAACTCTTGAATAAAAGACTGTCTATTGAGTACACCAGTAAGGTCATCAATAATAAGACCTCGATTCTGCATAGAAAGATATGTCAAAAGTAAACTACATGCACATGCAGCTCCTGTAAGAAGATACTGTAAAAAAATTGCCTGTAAGATAATTGCCACAATTGAAACTATAAGAAAACCTCTAATAGCCCATATTTTTGATTCGTGCATTGCTTTTCTATATTTAAAAGATAAAAATGCTGAATATATTGCATAAAAGAAAAAAGATGAAAAAGTTGCAACATATCCATAACCTCGTATATAACCTGTTTCTTTTGACAATCCAAAT
Source organism: Clostridioides sp. ZZV14-6345 (assembly GCF_020657775.1). NCBI lineage: Bacteria > Bacillati > Bacillota > Clostridia > Peptostreptococcales > Peptostreptococcaceae > Clostridioides > Clostridioides sp. ZZV14-6345. The sequence goes on from NZ_JAGWCX010000015.1 coordinate 46,364, forward strand.
AGAATATGTGTAAAAGGATTTGTAATAGATAAGATTATACAAACTATGAGTGGTATAGATAAAAATAATAATTTTTTTTTCATATATCTTATATCTTGATAAATAATAGCCATAACATAAAATGATATAAATGCTGCTGGTATTGGCAATAACAATAAGTATGCTTGATTCAACAAAAAAGTAATAAAAGTTGGAATTTTATCTATATTATTAAGACAAAATGAACCTAAAATATTTGAAATTATAAATAAAAATGAGAATATTAAAAGTGCACAATATATTTTGTTTTGTAAAGTAGGTATAAATTTACTTCTAAAAAAGTATACCATTAAAAAAATAACTATAATTGCAGAAAAAATCTCATATTCTATATGCCATACCATAAATTTCCCTCACTATTGCCATTTAATTTATAATTATATTATTCTTCTTGAGTAATTTTATGGAAAAGTTTTTACCTTATAACTTTTACTTCAAATCTCCATTAAAACCCTAAATTTATTCTAATCATTGTTGTGCATATAGAAATTAAGCAAATAGTTCTTTTGCCTTAGTAGCAATTCTTTCACCAAATATTATAGCCTTCTCGTCTTGTACTTCTGGACCTTCAACTGAATGTACATGTCCCAAATGTATAAATGGCTTTCCTAAAGACCCACCTCCAGAGTACACAAGCATTCCTTTAACCATCAAGTGACCTACTATAGTAAGTATTGCAACATCTGGACCTCCACATATATAATCACATGTAGCAAAAACAGCCCCTAATTTTCCAGCTAAGTTTATTTTTTTTGAATCTTCATCAAACCATTTTTTTACTTCCCAAGTTGTATTTGCTAAATAAGTTGGTGTTCCAAATATTACTGCTTTACTTTCACTTAAACACTCTGAATCAATATTATCAAATCTCATAAGTTTAACATCTATTCCATCCACTCTTTTAGCTCCATCTTCTATAAGCTTAGCTACTCTTTCTGTATTTCCACTTCTTGTTTGATATAATATTGTAATCTTCAACTTTAACTCCCCCTTATTTAATAAAAATAATTCATTATATGTCAAATTATAGCACTAATTTTGCTATACTACAAAGGCTAGTCGATTATTTTTTTATTAATATTTATCTTAAAAAATACCTAAATTTATTACTTTAAAAAATACCTAAACTTACTTTCAACTTGCTTATTTCAATTTCAACTATATCTGATATATCTTCAAAAGACATTCCTCTATCATAAAGTTTTCCTGCAATCTTTATTTTTGCATTTTCTTCTCCCTTTTTAATTAATGCTCTGTTTTCTTTTTCTATTACATTTCTAACATATCGTTTTGCAAATGGCTCGTTATTATCACATAAAGTCTTGTATTTTTCCTTATCTCCTTTTACAAAGCTAAGTGCCCTTTTATCTTGTTTTATAGCTTCTGTACAAATTTCTTCTGTTTGTTCTTTTACAAATTTTAGTGCCATTCCATATTGTCTTACTGCTTTTAAGCATATACCAACAGTTTGTTCCTTCACAAATTCTAGTGCCATTCCATTTTGTCTTACTGCCCTTAAACAGATTGTTTCCGTTTGATTTTTTACAAATTTCAAATCAAGCCCATTCTGTCTCACTGCTTCCATACATATTTCCTCTGTTTGATTTTCTACCCATTTTAGATTATAGCTACAATGTTTAACTGCTTCCATGCATATTTTTTCTGTTTGATTTTTCACCCTTGCCAGTCCAAATTCGCTATTTCTAACTGCTTCTATACATATTTCTTCTGTTTGTTCTTTTACATATTCCAAAGCAGCTCCATTTTTTTCAACGGCTCTTAAGCATAACTCCTCTGTCTGATTTTCGATGTATTTTAATGCTGTTCCATCTTGGTTGATAGCCAACATATAGATTTCTTCCGTTGGCTCTTCCACAAATTCTAACATTTTCCAATCTTGTTTAACTGCTTCTATACATATTTTTTCTGTTTGATTCTGGACACATTTTATTGCATTACAATTTTGTCTAACAGCTTCTAGACATATCTCTTCTGTTTGATTCTTTATGTATATTAAATTCAATCCATTTTTTCTTACTATTTCTAAATATTCATCTTCAGTCTTATTATCAAAATCCTTATTATCTATTGATTCAAATATATCATTTTTATCCTCTTGCATATCTTAAACTCACCCCTTATAAATTTTATAAAATTCAATAAATTTACTCTCAATTTTATTCTATCAAAGAATATAAAAATTTTTGAGTCTTGTTTTTTTTTACAGAATCATTTGTATGTTAAAAAATAAATTAATTACTCTAATTACAGTATACAATACTCAAAATATGTGGTATATTTTAACTATAATATATTTTTATATATTATTGTCAGAATATTTAAAGTTAAATTTATATGAAACATCTTTATTTATATATCACTTATATTTGGATATATTTTTCTTTTTTAGTTTTCGGGTTAGTAAGGGGTTAGTAATTTAGGTTTTCATAGGATATTATTTTTATAATTGGTTTTATTTTTGTGTAATTTACATGTCTTGTAATTAATAAAACTAATTATCATTTAAATAATTCCTTGATATAAATTTAATAAAACTTAGAATCCTTATCTAAGCTTAAAATACTAAAACTATTGGGAGGATATAAATAATGGACCAAATTAAACGCTTACATGAATTACAACAAAAATCATACTTGACTAAAGAAGAATTTGAAGAATTAAAAAACAACACATATATTGAAAAATTTGAATTAAGAGATGAATGTGATAACTCTTATATTTACACATTTTACACTAATGACAAATGCAATGATATAAAATTTATAAAATCACAATTTATTGTTACACTTATAAAAATCGGTTTCTTATGCGAGTGTGGCGGTGTATTTAGACAAAAGAAAATAGTTGATGAATATGATTACGGATATAATGCTATATATAAATGTGATTCTTGTGGAAAAGAACTTGATAAAGAAGTAGAAAATTATGATTAAATAACAAAAGAGCTATTCAAAGTGTTTTTTATGAATGCTAGATAAAAATTCACTCTAAATTTAAACTGAACTATCTCCCTCTTAGAGGGCAGTTAAAATATGTAAAACTGTCCTCTAAGAGGGTTTTGTTATATCCAAAATTAAGTATAATAATTTTAGACATCAAAAGAGACTGAAATATAGATAGTAATTATAAATGTAATAAAAAAAGTACTAATGATTGACACTAGTACTTCATAACTACTTTTACACGTTTTAACTGTATAAAACAGTTTGTACAGCTCACCTTGGATAATGGTAATTTTTTGTGCATTAATCTTAATTCAAGTCATCTTAATTGTTTAATTCAATTTCATACTTTTTTATTTTCTTATATAAAAGACTTTTGTGTATTCCCATAACCTCTGCTGCCTTAGAACATTTCCAATTGTACTTCCTTAGCACATCAATAATTAAACTCTTCTCATAATTCTCAACCATTTCATGAATTGAGCAGTTACTATCCACATTACATTGAGCTACTCTGCTGATATTATCATCCATCTTAGATGGAAGGTCACACATCATAATGACCATATCATCACTTACAGCATAGGCGCTTTTTATTACATTTTGTAGTTCTCTTATATTTCCTGTGCCTGTTTCACCTGTTAAAAGTACTGGGAAGTTTGTTTTAGAAGCTTTCACACCTGTTTTCTTAAGTTCTATGAAATCTCTATTTTCACCTATGAGCTTGTCAAAACCACCACCTAATGCATATCCATTAACTGCTGCTATTACTGTTTTCTCAAGAGCTTCAATTTTATCAAAAATTCCCTGAGCATAACCTGCATATTTTCTGCCTTCCTCACTTTTATAGTTTTGCATCTGACGTATGTCAGCTCCAGCTACAAAAACTTTACCTTCTCCAGTAATAATAACTCCTAATATTGCCTCATTTTCTGATACTGCATCAATAACTTGAGATAGTTCTCTAAGGGTGTCATTATTAAGAGCATTTAAAGCCTTAGGTCTATTTATAGTAATAACACAGACTTTATCCTTAACTTCCACCTTAAGATTGTTCAAATTTTCCATTACAGATTCCATCATATTCCCCTATTATACATTGTTATTTTTTCTACATTTCTTGTTAATATATAGTAGCAAGTTCTACGCCAACTCACATTTAATTTCTTTATTTTTATTAAAAAATTATTTTTTTTGGTAAAATAAACAAAATATATATAAATTTCACTGAATTTTTAATAATCTTTAACTTTAAAATCGATTAAATTGTAATTCACTAAAGAATTTTTCTTCAATAAAACCCATAAAACAATATTTTTATCTCAATTTGGAGAAAATGCTTAAAAAATGCAGTCTCATTTTTGATATTTCCATTAAAATAATTTAAGTGACATCTCTATAAATTTACTTTCACCATAATAGATGAGTCTTTATTCAACATATAGGTAGTTTATTTTCTATTAATTTAAATTGTTAATACTTTAGTTCAGTACATATATATCTCTGTTCTATTTGTTGTCATCAACTTAACTGAATTTACATTTATAGACAATCAAGTCTTGCTCAAAATTTACTTTAAATTTCTTAATTTATAAATACAAAAACACCTCTAACTTATGTTTACATATTATTTGCAAACATAGTTCAGAGGTGTATATATTCATTTCAATAATTACTTATTTTATAAAATTTATAATATATTAAAATTGATGTAATAATTACAAGTTTCAATATGTTATAATATCTATTCTACTTCCCAGTTATGATATATATCTTGAACATCATCATCTTCTTCAAGCATATCAACCAATTTGTTCATCATTTTTAAATGAGATTCTTCAGTTAATACAGTCGTAGTTTGAGGTATCATCTTCACATCAGCTGATATAAACTCATATCCTTTAGCTTTCAACTCATCACGAACACTAGAAAAATCTTCTGGTGTAGTTATTATTTCATAACCATCTTCTTCTGTTATAAAATCTTCAGCTCCTGCTTCTAATGCAACATCCATCAATTCTTCTTCTGAAACTCCATCTCCCAAACCAACCAATATTTGTCCTTTTTTATCAAACATAAAAGACACACATCCACTAGTTCCTAAGTTTCCTCCGTTTTTATCAAAGTAATATCTTACATTACCAGCAGTTCTGTTTTTGTTATCTGTTAAAGTTTCTACTATAACCGCAACTCCACCAGGTCCATAGCCTTCATAAACTATAGTTTCATAGTCTTCTCCAGCACCTGCTCCAGCACCTTTAGCGATAGCTCTATCTATATTATCATTTGGCATATTGTCTGCCTTAGCTTTTTCTATAGCTGTTTTTAACGCTGCATTGTACTCTGGGTCTGCTCCACCATCTTTAGCTGCAACTGCTATTGCTCTAGCATGTTTAGTAAATATCTTTGCTCTTTGAGCATCTTGTTTACCTTTTCTATTAATTATATTACCTATACGTCCCATATTTCCACTCCTTAATACGTACAATTAATTATTCTAATTTTCATCACTTGTAAATTTTATCACAAATCTTATAAATAGTAAATTAGAACTTAGGAGGTTGTGCAGGCGTTTTTCTTTTGTGTTCACTTAATCTATGAAGCCTTTCTATTATCTCTTGGTCTCTTTGAGGAACTTCATCCAATCTACCTTCTAACACAGCATCTATCATATTGTAAGTAGTCCCCATTTCATTTTCATCTGTTTGTCCTTCCCAAAGACCTGCTGAAGGAGCTTTATTTATTAAATCTTCATGAACACCAAGTTCTTTTGCCCATTCATACACTTCTCCTTTAGTCAAATTTGCAATTGGTAAAATATCAACTCCACCATCACCAAATTTAGTAAAATATCCTGTGTGTATTTCTGCAGCATTGTCTGTACCAACAACTAGATATCCTAGATTGTTAGCAATTGTATAAATAGTACTCATTCTTACTCTTGCTCTTAAATTTGCATCTGTCATTTTTAAATATTCTTCTCTATATAAATGTTTATCTTTTAAATTTCCTACTACCATGTCTAATATAGCACTTTGTGGTTCTATAAGGTCTAAATCAAGGTATTCTATATCACATCCCTCTATAACCTTAAGTGCATCTTCTCTATCTTGAGGATTACTTTTTATGCTCATTATAACTCCCATAGAGTTTTCTGGAAATGCCTTTTTAATTAAATTAGCAACTACTGCTGAATCAATTCCTCCAGATACACCAACAATTAATCCTTTTGCATTTGCCTCATTAACCTTATTTATAAGCCATTCTACAGTTTTGTCTATTTGTATTTTTATATTTGACATTGTTATCTCCTCTCAAATTTGCTACTTTGTTTTAATATATTATACCATATATTAATATGTTGTTTTAATATGTTTTTTTTTATTCAAAATTAAACAAAGATGAAAGATTATATTTAATCTTATTTTATATAAATATAATTTGCCTGTTTTGGTAAAACTATTTCAGAAGGTGATTTTTATGAAAAAAACTGATGATTTAAAGAAAAAATATTTTGATTTTAACTTAAAAAATACGATAATTGGAGTTTTTACAGGATTTATAAATGGAGTGTTTGGTTCTGGAGGAGGTACTCTTTTAGTTCCAATATTAAATGATATCGTTAAGGTAGAAGAGCATAAATCTCATGCAACTGCTCTTTCTATAATAATTTTCTTAACGACAGCAAGTTCTGTTTTATATGTATCTAAAGGTACTTACGACATTAATTTGACAATTAAGGTTGCAGTTGGAAGTATTCTTGGTGGTATTATAGGAGCTAAATTACTAAATAAAGTTACTGGAAAGTTTCTTAGAATTTCTTTTGGAATAATCATGATAATTGCAGCATTAAGGATGGTGTTTTAATGTTATTTGCTCTAATTGGATTTTTTGCAGGAATTATTGGAGGAATGGGAATGGGTGGAGGAACGATTCTTATACCTGCACTCGTTTTACTTGCTAGTATAGATACCAAAATAGCACAAAGTGTAAATCTACTTTCATCTATACCTATGACACTTATAGCGCTGGCTATACATATAAAAAATAAAAATGTAGTTTTTAAATTGGTCATACCTATAGCTGTGTTTGGAGTTTTAGGAGCTGTATTTGGTTCACTATTAGCTAATTATCTGTCTTCAGATATATTAAAAAAAATATTTGGGGTATTTTTACTTTTAGTTGGTTTATTTGAAGTAAAAAAAGGATTCTGTGCAAAATCTGATAAAAAGCCATTAAATTGATTTAGATTAAAGCAATTTAATGGCTTTTCATTTAAAAATACTAATTGGTTATTTAAGAGTATTAACTATTCTAATACTTTTTAGATTACAGTAAAATTTCTCCATTTTGTTCAGACAAATAAAATTCTTCTCCCAAAACTATTTTTCCTGTTCCACTTGTTATATCAATCATTTTTTCTGACAATTTTTCTACATCCTCTAACTTTGAATATACTATTATCTCAACATTATCTTCATATACAGTATCTTTTATAAAATACCCCAAATTCATTAACTCATTTTGTACTTTTCCAAGTTGAGTATAGTCTATCTTAACCTTAACTTCTTGATACATTACCCTATAAATTATCTTACCTGCTTCAAGTCCAAGTTTAGCACCTTTTGTATAAGCTCTAACTAAACCACCTGCACCTAATTTTGTTCCTCCAAAATACCTAGTAACAACAACTGCTACATCTCTCAAATCTTCTTTTTTTATAACCTCTAGTGTAGGTATACCTGCCGTTCCTTGTGGCTCTCCATCATCACTATATCTTTGTATATTCATATTTTGTCCTACTGTATAAGCCCATACATTATGAGTTGCATCTTTATGTTTTTTCTTTATTTCATTTATAAATTCTAATGCTTCCTCCTCACTCTTTATAGGCTTAGCATATCCAATAAAAACAGATTTTTCAATCGTTATTTCATCTGTTCCAAATTCATGTAAAGTCCTGTAATTGCTCATTATAATTCCTCCAATTTTAATCATTTGCTAATATACACATCAAATATATATTTATTTATAAAATTATTCTATAAAAAAATATATAGACTTTTAACAGTTCTTTAATCAACATCATAAGACAATTATATACTAAAATTGTATACTTTTTAATTTTTATTTTAAATATAACTTACTGATTTTAAATATAAATTGCTAAAGTTCTAAATTGATAAATCATAATTTAAACAGACTACATAATTTACGTTTAAAACTGCTTTAATTAAAAAAGGAAGGGGCTATCCCTTCCTCAGAATTCTCTAAATTCACAATTAATTTGCTGGAACATCATCGCCCTCTGAAACTAATTTCTTTAATTCCTTAAACTTTTTATAAGATACTTCTACTAAAGCTTGCTCTTTATGATGTGACAACATTTCTAAAGCATCCTTTACTTTGTAAAATCCACCTTCTTGGAATTCAGGAGCAAGTACACAGTCAGTGTTACAAGCTTCCATAACATACCACATTATTGCATTACAAACTTCTTGTTGTCTACTTCTTGAGAAAAATTCATACATAGTATCGCCAGCCACATCTATCATTTTAGCATCTATGCCAGTTTCTACTTTAACTCTTTGAACAGCACTCTCATATGGAAGTCCTCCTCCAAGTATCTTTCCTTTTGGAAGTGTCCATTCACCTCTATCATTTTTTACAATAAGTACTTTATTAGCATAAAACACTACTCCACCTGCACAACGTCTTACTATCATTTGAAACCCCTCCCATTAATTTATTTATTACCTTGTTAAACTCTAGAAATACATCATTAAGTAAACAAATTACTTTAATAAAAAATTACTTTTTCAAATTTTTTGCATTTTCCAATGCTTTAATGGCTTCGTCATAAGCTCTAAGCACATACTCTTTTTCAAAATTCTTATTCTTGTCTTTTAACTGCTGTAAAATCTTTAGGCTATTTTCATCTCCCAATTTTGAAAGAGCTTTTGCACAATACTGTCTAGTTTGTGCATTTTTATCGTAGAGACCTTTTTGCAAGATTTCTCTACTACTTGGTGATTCAATCTTTCTGATTGCTGAATAAGTTATTCTTCTAATATCTGAGTGTCTGTGGTTTGTGAGCTGATGAAGCAACTTTAAGAATCTATCATCTTTTAGCTCACCTGTCGCCCAAATTAAAACAATTAAATCTTCAGCATTTTTTTCCACAAGGATTCTTTTGAAAACCTTTCTCTTAAAGTATACCATTTTTTCGTCATCTAAGCTATCCATAAAATCAAGTCTCTTAATTTTATCTAATTCTAAAAATTTATCTAAAATATCCTTAGATGCCTCAAAATCAGCTTTTTGCATTTCCTTTATTTTTAATTTTGCTTGTATAAGTTGTTCACTTGCTTCAGTACTTGAGATATTTCTAATTTTACTAATTTGAGATACCGTTTTAGACTCTTTATAAAGAAGATAGGTTATAAAATAATCTTCAAGATTATCTATGTTTTCCCAATTTATATCCATATTCAACCTATTTTTCTAGTATGTACTCTCTATAGATATTAAAATCTTCTTCATCTAAGTTTACATCTAGTGTTATACCATTTTCCCCATACTCAAAATTCTCCACATTATATTTATCTTTTATTCTACTAAATATATCACCTCTCTCATAAGGTAACATCAAGCTTACTGAATAAGTATTTTCCATTAAAGCAATTTCTATCATATTTAATAGCTTATCCATATTTATGCCTTGTTTTGCAGAAATATACACAATATCTTCTTGACTTTTAGGATATATATCCAGTTCTAGCTTATCCACTTTATTATATACAAGTATATGTTTTTTATCGTTTACACCAAGTTCTTTTAATACACCTTCAGTCGTACTTTTTTGCAATTCATAGCTAGTATTTGTGGCATCAATTACATGCAAGATTAAATCTGCATACTGTACTTCTTCCAATGTCGCTTTAAATGCTTCTACTAAATCGTGGGGAAGTTTACTTACAAATCCAACAGTATCTACTACTAAAAATTCTTTTTTATTTGGCAAAAGAGCTTTTCTTAAAGTTACATCTAAAGTTGCAAAAAGCATATCTTTTACAAAAACTTCTTTTTCTTGTTCATAATCCTTGTGTGTCTTTATTAATTCGTTTAGTAGGGTAGATTTTCCTGCATTTGTATACCCAACAAGAGCTACAATTGGTATATTTGATTTTAAACGCTTAACCCTCTGTGTTTCTCTATTCTTTTTTACTTCTTTAAGTTCACGTCTTATGTCTGCTGCTTTATTAAGTATATGTCTTTTGTCTATCTCTAGTTTTTGTTCACCAGGACCCCTAGTACCAATCCCTGCACCGGTTCTACTCATCTCACCACCCATTCCATAAAGTCGTGGTAATCTGTATTTTAATTGTGCTAATTCAACTTGCAATTTACCTTCTTTACTAAGTGCCCTTTGAGCAAATATATCTAAAATCAAAGTAGTTCTATCTATTACTTTCCTTCCAACAACATTCTCTATATTTCTAATTTGAGCACCAGATAATTCATCATTAAAAATTACTAAAGTGGCATCTAATGAGTCACTATATGCTCTTATTTCTTCTACCTTACCTTTTCCTATATAATAAGCTGCATCTACAGAATGTTTATTTTGAATTAAGCTACCCACAACCTCTGCACCAGCAGCTTTTGTTAATTCTTTTAATTCTTCCATGGATTCATTAGTGTCTATATCATCACTTTTTTTCACTATTGTAGTCAAATTCAGACCTACAAGAAGTGCTTTTTCTTGAATTTCTTTCACTTAATCACCTCATTTTTTGTTATAAAGCATATTCTAATTACAAAATACACTTACATTCTTTTTACATTATTTTTCCGTTGACTAATTATACCATTAATACTATGATTAATAATACTATATTATCGACTATTCATAAAATTATTTAGTATAATTATATTATCACCAAAATCTTATATAGTATAAAAGATTTAAATTTTATTTAATTTAGGAGGAAAATATGGGCGAAAATTATAAGTTTTTTAATCACAAAAATTGTGAATTTTTCCCTTGTCATAAAACTAATAAACCAGAGGAATTTAACTGTTTATTTTGCTATTGTCCATTGTATGCTTTAGGAGAAAACTGTGGTGGAAACTTCAAGTATACAGATAAAGGTATCAAGGATTGCAGTAGTTGCATGCTACCTCATAAAAAAGATAATTATAATTATATTATGGGAAAATTTCAAGATTTAGTTAAAATTACTAGTAAAAAATAATTTTTCATTAGAAATAGCTATGCATAAATATTTATTAACTACTTTTAGTCTAAATATTATTACATAGCTATTTTTATTGTATACATTTAATCTATCTTGTTTTTATTTTAGACGATTTGCGTAACTTATACATTATAAGAAGCAATATGCTTACTAATAAAATCAACATTAAAATCATCACACCAGCATGAAAAAAGAATTCTTCTGGCAACATATTTATAACTGGGTCTAAATCAGGATTAAATATCCAATAATCGTTTCTAAATAATAGTTTATGAAAAATAATAAATGACTTTTCAAAATTCAATAAAATTGGAACTGCTAATACTAATGGCATAATTATAAGTGTTATTGATGTAGTTTTCAATATTTTTCTATTTTTATTTTTTACACTCAATATAATTCCTACTAAAGAAACTACCATTAATAATTTAGCTAATTTATTGATATTTTGAAATATATTTCTAACTTCTTCAAAATGTATCTTTCCTTCTGGAGAAGATTTTAATGTTGGTAACTCGAACTCAGACACATTTTTATTTAAATTATAATCAATCAGATAATCGTAGTTTAATTTTATATCATCTTTAGATAAACCAGACAACTCTGATATATTTAAATAATCAATGTCAAAATAATATAGTTGTTTAAACCCAACAGTAAAATTGATAACTCCTACTATTATAACCACACTTATACATATTGAAAAAAGTATATTTAGAAACTTTTTCATGAAATCCCCCCAGTAATAAATTAAATCACTACACTATTTTAGTTGTAAAATCTTCTATATTCCATACATCATCAACAATGTCTGAATAGAATTCTGGTTCATGACATACCAAAAGAACTGTTCCCTTAAATTCTTTTATGGCTTTCTTCAATTCGTCTTTTGCTTCAACATCTAAGTGATTTGTAGGCTCATCTAGTACTAAGAAATTTATATTTTTTAGCATTACTTTACAAAGTCTAACCTTTGCAGCTTCTCCACCACTTAGCACTCTCATTTGACTAGTTATGTGTTCATTTGTAAGTCCACATTTTGCAAGAGCTTGTCTAACCTCAAAGTTTGAAAGCCCTGGAAATTCACTCCAAATCTCGTCCATAGGTGTATTGCTATTTTCTCTTGAACTCTCTTGTTCAAAATATCCAACTTCCAAATAGTCACCTAATTTAACACTTCCTTCAAATGGTTTTATTATTCCAAGTAAAGTTTTTAATAGAGTAGATTTTCCAATACCATTCATTCCTTTTAATGCAATCTTCTTTCCTCTTTCTAAGTGGAAATTGAGTGGCTTTGTAAGTGCCTCATCATAGCCTAAAATTAAATCTTCTGTTTCAAAAATTATTTTACTTGCTGCTCTAGCATCTTTAAAAGCAAAAGTAGGCTTTATTTTTTCTTTTGGTCTTTCTAATATTTCCATCTTATCAAGTTGCTTTTGTCTACTGTTAGCCATTCCTCTAGTTGCTACTCTAGCTTTATTTCTAGCTACAAAATCCTCTAGTCTCTTTCTTTCTTCAACTTGCTTATCATAGGCTTGTTCTTCTTGACGTTTCTTTATATCATTAAGTCTTACAAATTCATCATAGTTTCCTTTATATCTATTTAGTTCTCCATTTTCCATATGATATATTACATTACAAGTATTGTTTATAAATTCAATATCATGAGAAACTAAGACAAAACTATTCTCATACTCTTGAAGATACTTAGTAAGCCACGTTATATGTTCTTCATCTAAATAGTTTGTAGGCTCGTCTAATATAAGAATAGTTGGATTTTCAAGTAGAAGTTTAGTAAGAAGTACTTTCGTTCTCTGTCCTCCACTTAAGTCAGTTACATCTTTATCAAGACCAATTTCTCCAAGACCAAGACCATTTGCAACTTCTTGTATCTTTGCATCTATCATATAAAAACCGCTATTTTCAAGTATAGTTTGTATTTCTGCTGTTTCTTCAAGAAGCTTACTCATCTCATCATCATTAGCTTCTCCCATTTTGTCGTACATAGCAATCATTTCTTGCTCTAGGTCAAACATATGCTTAAAAGCTTCTCTAAGCACTTCTCTTATACTTTTACCTTTACTTAGTACTGTATGTTGGTCTAAGTAACCTACTGTAGCTCTTGAAGACCACTTTATATTTCCAGCATCTGGCATAAGCTTTTTTGTTATTATATTTAAAAAACTCGATTTTCCTTCTCCATTAGCGCCAACTAGTGCAATATGTTCACCTTTTCTAAGTCTAAAAGATACATTTTCTAATATTGTTCTTGCACCAAATCCGTGACTTACGTTTTCTACTACTAGCATTTTAACACCTCTCAAAAAAATTTTACACATTCTATACTATAATATATTCTTTTTAAACTTAAATCAAGTATTACCAATATTTTTAGTTATATTTACGACAATTTAATCTAAAATAATCTTTATCTTTATCTTATGTACAATAAAAAATAGAGATAAAAATTAGGAAAATAATACCAACCTAACTTTTTCTCTATTTATACTCTATTTAAAATACTCATCTAATCCATCTGCTACACATTGCATCATTTTTCTTTGATACTCTGGATTTGACATCATTTGGTCTTCATTGTAGTTACTCATAAATCCCATTTCTACTAACACAGCTGGTACTTTTGACCAGTTAAATCCAGTCAAGTCGCCTCTTTGAACGATTCCATTAATTTGTATTCCAGCTTGTTCCATATTTTGTTTAATAAATTCAGCACATTTATTACTCTCTTCATATATAGGAGCTGTATATTTTCCATCTTTTTCAGGAATTAATATGGATGCACCAGTCTTTGAAGAATTATTTAAACTATCTGCATGTATTCTTACAACCATATCTGCGTTTTTATCATTAGCAAGTATCGCTCTTTCTGAGTTACTTATATTTACATCATGTGTCTCTCTAGTCATTATTACATTATAACCTTTAGCTTCTAATATACTTTTTAAAACAAGAGATGCTTCCAAGTTTAAAACGTATTCTGGTTTTTTTGTAGCAATACCCTCTGTTCCTGAAGATACTCTCGCTTTTTTAGAGGAAGAACCTGGAGCTACTGGTTCTAAATTGCTATCTCCCTTTCCTTGATGCCCTGGGTCTATACAAATTAAAAGTTTTTTATTTTTTTGAGTTTCATTTTTATTATCTGATGATTTTTCTTCTGATGACTTATCTTTATTGCTTTTCGAATTAGATTTGTTTTCATCTTTATCTTTAGTATTTTTGTTTGAATCTTTATCTGATTTTTCATTTGTAATATTTCCTGAACTAATCAAATTTGTAGTCTTGTAAAAATTACTAACTGGATTTGATGTTCCTATAATTATGATTCCCATGGCAATTATACAAGTAACTAACAATCTATATTTTTTCATTTTTTGCTCCTTTCTAATGATAGACAGCCATTATTTATTTTTATTTATATGAATATGTATCTATTTTATCATATACACTCTTTATTTTATTTATTTTTATGAAAACTAAGGTGTTATTGAGTCAGTTTTCCAAGCATTAAAAACTAATTCTTGCACAACATAATATAGAAGCAGCAAGAAAACTTCAATTCTATTATTAAAATAATTTAATAAGAAAGAGGTGTTTTATGCAACTTAAAAATTTTCATTTTAAAGATAAAGCTTTAAATAAAAGAATTAACTTAGCTAAGTCTAAATTTACAATTGTTCTAACCTTTTTATTTTTATTATATTTTTTCTCAAATAATTTAATTTATGCACAAAATTTACAAAAAAATGAACCTGAATATTTAATACCAATCGGAAATGTACTTCAAATTGATGCAGAACTAAAAAACATTATTGTTAGAAATCCTGGAGAAGCATCTCCGTTTAGATTAGGTGATGCTATAGTCAAAGTAAATAATGCTGAAGTTGATGGATATAGTGACTTCGCCAATACTTTAAATGCTTTACCAGAAGAAAAACCAGTATCTATTTTATTAAATAGAGGTGGTCAACTTATAACAATGAAAACTACTAAACACATATTAGAAAAAATTAGCTTTAACAACTTACTTTCTGGATTTGCTACTTTAACATATATTAATCCAGAGACATCAGAGTTTGGTGCAGTAGGTCATCCAATAAGTGTTGGTAATGCTAGAAAGATACCGATTAAAACAGGTTCAATTTCTACAACTAAACATCTTAATATAGAAAAGTCTTATAAAGGTAGTGTGGGATGTATAAATGCAAAACGAGAAAATATTATTGGTAGTTTTACAGAAAATACTGATTTTGGAATAAGAGGTCAAATTAATAACTTTGATATTTCTAATTTAAAAAAATATAAAGTAGCATCTTTAGATGAAGTTAAATTAGGAAAAGCTCAAATAATTCTACAAGACAACTTTAATGAATGTAAAAAGTATAATATTGAAATTATAGATATAGAAAATCAAAAACATCCAGAAAGTAAAAGTTTTAAAATTAAAATTACAGATAAAAAACTTTTAACTCAGACTGGTGGTATTGTACAAGGTATGAGTGGTACTCCAATAGTTCAGGATAATAAAATAATCGGAGCAGTATCTCATGCTATTGAAAATGACCCAGCTGTAGGTTATGGTGTATTTATTAAATGGATGTTGTAAATAATATAAACAAATCACTTTTAGGATGTTAATAAATGATTAATAATATATTTGGTCTAAAGGTACTCTTATTTAGCCTACAGACCAAATATATTAGATATTTTACATAGTATAAAATATAATTTTTTATTCAAATTTATATTAATATTATTTCCAAAATTTTTATTTATAAACTGCTATTTTGAATTTATTTAAAAATATACAACTTTATATTACTTATTAGTATTCTTTCCAGTGTTAGGTAAAACATTTCCTAGATTTTTTTCTGGTATATTTACATAACTTTCTGGAACATCACCTACTATTATAGTTTCACAAATAGGTATTTGAGCTTTAATCTGTTTTGTTGAAGTTATAAGTGGTATTACTACTTTAACTTGTGTTTGAGCTTCTAGATATATTCTATGTCTTGTTTGATTTATACCTGACGACTCAAATTCCGTTTTAAAGTTTACTGATACTGTTCCTATAGGTTCAATAGATACTTCAAGTTTAGGACCGTATTTAGCTAATATAGGACTTCCTAACGCTGTTCCTATAGGTATGTAAGAACTTGCTGTCTTATCCTTTTTTAATTCATCTTGTATTTCTAAAGCTATTGCAGATGCAATCTCATTCATCATTATAGTATTTGCTTGTATCATAGTTATTTTACCATTATTATCAAGCTGTATATCCATTAAATCTTCATAATTTATTTTTCCTTCTACCATCTCAGCAACAGCTTTATTTATGGACCTATTTGCTAGCTCAAGAGCTTTAGTTTCTGCTAAAACTGTTATTGTTGGTCTTAAAGTTTTATCTATATATATAAAACTGCCTATAAATACAGACAAGAAAAGAATTACCAAAAAAATAGCTATAATTTTTCTAAATTCATTTTTCGTTTTTCTATCTACTATTCTATTCAAAATTATCCCCTCCTATTTATTTATATGTAGCTTTGGCATAATTTTTATAGTATTTGTCAAAAATAAATAAAATAAAAATATAGACTTTTTAATACATTATGTTTATACATATCTACAATGTACAGAATATTATAGCAAATTCATTTTTTCTATTAATTACAAAATTACTCCTATTTGTGTTATAATATTGCATTAAGTAAGGAGGTTAAAATCTTATGAATAACGATAATGATAAAAATGGAAATAAAATCAGAAGAAAAAAAGTTAGCTCCTCTGGTAATACAAATAAACCAATTAATAGAGCTTCAGCTAACAAGACTCATTCAACAAAAAATAAGAAAAAATCTAAAAAAAGCGATAAATTTAGAAAACTAAGAGTATTTGGGATAGTATTTTTAGTTTTACTAGTTGTTGGTACAGCAGGTACTGCTGGTCTAGTATTTGCATCACTAAGAGATGTCAATCCAGTTACAGAAGCTGTGCTGGATAAGCAGACAAACCAAACAACTACAATTAAATACGCTAATGGAAAAACATTATCTACAGCTCCAAGTGTAAATAAAAAGACTCCTGTTCCATTAGATAAGATTTCCCCTCATCTCCAACATGCTGTAATTGCAATAGAAGATGAACGTTTTTATGAACATAAAGGTGTCGACATTAAAGGTTTATTTAGGTCAGTATTAAAGACTCTCACAGGTACTAAACAAGGTGGTAGTACTATTCCTATGCAGGTATCCAAAATGTTGTTAACAACTGAACAACAAACTATACCTCGTAAAATAAAGGATATTTACTATGCACATGAGATGAGTAAAACAGTAAGTAAAGATAAAATACTGGAAACTTATTTAAATAACTTCTTCGTTGGTAGAGGTTTAGCAGGTGCCGAGGCTGGTGCACGTGGTTATTTTGATAAGTCTGCATCTGACCTTACTCTAGCTGAGTCAGCACTTCTTGCTGGTTCAACTAAAAATCCATCAAGATTTTCAGCATATAAAACTTCTAAATTAGATGGAAACGAAACTAAGAGTGATTTAGAAAACAAATTATTATTTTTTGTTAACACATCTGATGATAAGTTAGATGACCCTACTCAAGTAGATTTTGATATGATTGAAAAAATAAAGTCTTGGGAGCTTATATCTAATGATACTTATAGACAACTAAAAGCAGGAACATTAGTTATTAGAAAGGCTGTAAGTAACCCTGAAGCTAAGAAAAGACAAGAAATTGTTTTAAAGAAAATGTTAGAATTGAAATATATAAAACAAAGTGAATATGATGAAGCAATCAAAGCTAAAATAGAAATAAAATTGCCTAAATCATCAGATAAAGTTTCTTCATCTGTAGAAGACCTTATCGAAAGTGAAGTTATAAATGCTTTAATGGAACAAGGACATACAAATGATGAAGCTCAAAACTTATTCTATAATGGTGGTTTAATTGTAAATACAACTATAGACCCTAAAATGCAAGATGCTTTAGAAGAAGAATTTGATAGAAACAGCAATTTCCCAGGACATATGGTCGGCTCTGATGGAGTTAGTCAACCACAAGCTGCAATGGTAATCTTAGATTATAAAAACGGCGAAATAAGAGCACTAGCTGGAGGAAGAAATATAAGCGGTAGAAAAACTTTAAATCGTGCTACTAACCCTCATCAGCCGGGTTCTTCTATAAAACCTCTAGCAATATATACACCAGCTATTGATACTTTAAAAATCACACAATCAACTGCTCTAAGTGATTCTAGAGGAGGGTATAAGTTTGAAGAAAATAATAAATGGAATCCAAGAACTACTACTGCTGGTCATGGTTCTATGAGTTTACGTAGAGCACTTGCTAAATCTTCAAACACAATAGCTGTCAAGACTGCTGAAATGCTTGGAGATTCTTATGATGAATGTGTAGATATAATGATGGATTACTTAAAGAACTTTGGTATAACAACTTTAAAAAATAATCACTCAGGTTCATCTGAAGCAAGTGATAGAAAATTCCCATCATTGACACTAGGTGGTATGGCGAATGGTATTACTCCACTTCAAATGGCTGCTGCTTACGGTACATTGGCAAATCAAGGTGTTTATGTAGAACCTTCTATCTTTACTACTATAACTACTTTTGATGGTCAATTATTAGTTAAAAACGCTCCTGAAGAACATAAAGTTGTAGAACCTGAAGTAGCGTATGTTGTTACAGATATGTTAGAAAGTGTAATTACTGAAGGTACTGGTGGTGTCGCAACACTTCCAAATGGAATGCCTGTAGCAGGTAAAACAGGTACTACAAATAGTGCATATGATGCTTGGTTTGTTGGTTACACTCCTTATTATGTTGGTGCAACTTATATTGGAGATGACGCTGGTAGAAAAGATGATTCTGGTAATACTATAAAACGTAGAGAAGTATCACGTGGAAGTACTACTACTGCAAAGTTATGGAAAAAAATTATGGAAAAAATACATGCTAATTTGACGGTTACTGAATTTGAAGTTCCTAAAAATGTATATTTTACAAAAATTAATTTGGAAGATGGAGGAAAGCAATCTTCTGGCTCTAAAGCAGCATTTATTGAAGGTACTGCTCCTACTAGAGTAAGTGCTCAACCATCATCTGAAGATACAAAAAAACCAGATAATAATCAACAAGAAGAAAATAACAACAACAATAATTCAGGTAATAATGGTGGTGGTTCCACTCCTCCTGACAATGGTGGTAACAACAATAATGGTGGTGGCTCTACTAATACTCCTGATAATGGTGGCAACAACAATGGTGGTGCCTCTCCACCTCCTGATAATGGTGGCAATAACAACGGTGGTGCCTCTCCACCTCCTGAT
>NZ_JAGWCX010000016.1:0-65224 GCF_020657775.1 Clostridioides sp. ZZV14-6345
TTAACCTACTGTTTAATTTTCAAAGTTCATTTTGTTCTCTTTCGAGTACAGTAATAATAATATCACCTTTTAAATAACAAGTCAATACATTTTTTTAGTTTTTTTTACAAATTTTCTATTCTTTTGTAGAAAACAATCTTATCTTACTATGGCTTCATATGAAGTGAATAGTTATTTTGTTTCTACTTTATTATCTATCAGTTGCAAATTATAGCTTCTGATAACTTCTATTAATAGCTCTGCATATATGCGATTTCCTTTTTTATCTTCAGCTGTACTATATCCTGCATTTTCTAATGCTTGTGCTTGACTAATATAATCTTTAGCCTCAAATAAACCATGTTTTCTATATCTTTTATTATTAACTAAAAACAAGCTATGGTCTTTTACAGAGTCCTGTAATGAGTTATACGACCTAAAACTCGCTACAATTTTCTCATTATAATGTTCTGAAGTTGAAATTTCTACACTTTTTCCTTTCCACGCTTTATCTGCTTTTATACCAAATAAATTATTACTTTGTTTTGTAAGCTTAGAATTTCCCCATCCAGATTCTAATATAGCTTGTCCAATTGTTATAGATGGCAATATTCCATAATCAACATATTCTCTTATAGCTGAGTCTTCTAACTTCTTTATAAATTTAATTTTTTCATCACTACTGTCTAATTGTTTATTTCCAAGGTATGTGTACTCCAAATCCTTCATATATTTTCTCGCTCTACTTTTTTGAGAAGAGTCAAATCTCAATTCACTTAATACCTTATTAAACTTTTTTACCTTATACACTTTTTCGCCTTTATCATTTTTATCTTCTACTATAAACTTTTCTCCTATATCCAATGTGTCTTTCTTTTTTATATTGGTTAAATCTTCATCATGTATTACCATATCTATAGCAAGTAAGGCCTTCCAACTTAACTGTACTTTTCCATCTCCTGCTTCGTCAGCTACATCCATATAATATTCAATTTTATTGCTTTCTATATCTCTTATTTTATATAATTCCTCAAAATATTTTGTTATATTAAAAATAGCAACTATACTTGCTATTATAAATACAGTAATAAAAATTTTCTTAAATAAAAGTTTTGCTCTTTTTATACTTTTGCTTTTACCTAAATTTTTTATACATTTTCTAGCCATCTTATTCCCCCTTAACAATGGTATTATCTTATCAAAAATTTTACATCAAGTGTCTGATAACTTTAATTCTACATTATAAAATAAATAAAAACTAATTTAAATATTTACAATTAAACTTTTTAGTTATTATATCCACTATATATTTACTTGCATATCCATCCCCATATGGATTAGATGCTTTACTCATCTGAATATATCTCTCTTTTTTTATTAATAAACTGCTCACTGAGTTATATATTCGTTCTTCATTTGTGCCTACTAACTTAAGTGTCTTTGCCTCAACCCCTTCAGTTCTTTCTGTCTTATCACGCAAAACAAGAACTGGTTTACCTAATGATGGAGCTTCTTCTTGTATTCCTCCACTATCGGTCATTATCATATAAGATTTATTTAAAAAATTATGAAAATCAACTACTTCTAAAGGTTCTATAATATGAATTCTTTTATTAGATTTCCCAAATACTTCATCAGCTATATTTCGTATTTCAGGATTTAAATGTATGGGATAGACTACCTGTACATCTTTAAAGTCATCTACTATTCGTTTTACAGCTCTGAATATATTTTTCATAGGCTTACCCAAATTTTCTCTTCTATGAGAGGTTAATAAAATCATCCTATCATTGCCAATCTCATCAATTATAGGATGATTATAATCTTCTTTTATTGTCATCTTTAAAGCATCAATTGCAGTGTTTCCAGTTACAAATATACTATTTTCTGGCTTTCCTTCAGAAATCAAGTTATTTCTAGCCAAATTAGTAGGAGCAAAGTGCATATCAGCAATAATACCTGTGAGTTGTCTATTTAATTCCTCAGGAAATGGAGAATACTTATCATATGTTCTAAGTCCAGCTTCTATGTGACCAACAGGAGTTTTACTATAAAATGCAGTCAAGCTAGTAGCTAAAGTTGTTGTTGTATCTCCATGAACTAATATTATATTTGGATTTTCCTTATTTATAATCAATGGAAGTTTATTTAAAACCTTGCAAGTTATATCATTTAAACTTTGTCCTTTTTCCATTATATTTAAATCATAGTCTACATTTATATTAAAAGTTTCTATAACCTGGTCAAGCATTTCTCTATGTTGAGCTGTAACACATACAATACTATTTATGTGTGCTCTTTTTTCAAGTTCCTTTATTAATGGAGCTAATTTGATAGCTTCAGGTCTAGTTCCAAATACAGTTATAACCTTGATGTCATTCATTTATATCTCTCCTAATCATCATTTAATTTCTATAAATGCTACATTTATATAATAAGACTATTCATACCAAGACTTAATAACCTTTATACTCTCTTTTGATGGATAAAAATTTTTTTCTTTATCTATTTTCCCTACACAAAACACAGAAAAACCATTTATCCAGTCTTCATTTTCAAAAACTTTTTTATACGCCTCAAAACATCTTGCTTGTTCTTCACCATTTATAACTTTTGAGGGAATATGATTCCATGGTTGAGAACTAGCATTTTCTCTATTTGAAAAACCTAATTCTCCAAAAAATATTGGTTTCCCATGAACTTTATAGAGATTATATATTTCTTCTTTTATATTTTGCCCTCTATTATTTACGGTGGATGAATACAAAGCAGAAATCAATTCATCCACTGTATTAACAGATTTATTACTTAATTCAAAATATGCTGCAATAGATATAAAATCTAACTTATCAAAGAATTTATTATTTAGTTTTTGTTCATAAGAAAACTTACTATTTAAATCGTCTTTTTTTGTATACCACCAATTAGTTCTGTATGTTACAAGACCATCAAATTTAGATTGTACAAAATCTATTATTTCACTCCAGTTTTGCTGATATTCCTCTAAGTGTACAAAGTTAGAACCAACATTCAAAACATTTACATCTAGGGGATTTGCTACATCAATTATAAGTTCATTTAATATAGTATTTTGCCATGTATAAAAAAACCTCTTTTTATTTATAGGGTTCCAGTCAGTCTCATATAACTTTCCATTTTCTATCCATGGATATGCTTCTAATATTGTTGAAATACCTTTTCTATTTAATTTTTTTATTAGCTTAATTGCTTTATCTTTGCTATTATTATCTATTGACATAATGTCAGAATTAATATCATCTACATTTATAATTACAGGTACATTTACTGTATTCAATCCTAATTTATCTATATCCTTCATAACTTGATTTATTTCATAATCTACAGATAAATTGGCCGACTTAATCTTACCATTATATTGGTTATTTATTATACTTCTATCTTTTAACTCAGCACTTATAAAGTAAATTATAAATATAAAAATTAAGACCATTACTGAGATTAAAATATTTCTCTTTAATTTAAATTTATTTATATATTTCTTCAAATTATATACCTCTTTTAAAATACTAGATTTATCATATTATCTTCTTTTATATTTTTTCATATATAACATTGACAATATTATGGCTACAATTATAGTAATAAAAGAAATCATTAAAAATACTTTGGTTGTCTTATTTATACTGATATTACTGCTTGAATCCTCTATTTCTTTATTAGTTTTTACATTATAAGCTAAATCTTCTACCTCTCCATATTCATCAATCGTTAATGTATCTCCTTTTAAATCATTAACTTTACTTTTATTCAATAAATAATCCATTCCTAAATATAAGTTTTTTTCATTTATTGAACTAATTACCATAATATCTTTTTGATTATTAAAAGGAGATTTTATCAATTGAATTGCAGAAATATTTTTTCCATAATCATCAATAAAGCTTATCTTATCATTCGATAAAAAGTTGGAGTAACTTTTGTTGAACTTTATATTTAAATTATTGTTTAACTTCTTTATAACAGAATTATTACGTGGTACTCCAAAAACTATAATATTGGTATCCTTATATTTGTCATTAAACTCTTTCCCTCTAATTACATTTATCTTACCTTTATGAGAATTTATATTTGCACCTAAATTAACACCTAGTCTAGACATCCAAGTCATAGCTTGTGAACCTGAATAATCTGGCATTATCACAGTTAAATCGTTAAACTCATCATCTCTAACAAATGGATATGGATAATTTTCAAAAGACAAAGATTCATTTTCTTTTGTAGATAACTCCAAATAAGAGCTATTTAATACATATGCCCAAGGACTATTACTTTCCCTTGTAATACAATTCGAATTTTTTATACTCAAATTAAAGGATAACTTAACTTGATAATAGTTTTTATTATCTATATCTTTAGGTATCTTTAATTCTAACTTATCATTATTAGAATGTGACCTATCAAGTTTTTTGCTTCCAACGACAACATCATTTATAGATACTGTAACTAATGATTTTTCAAAGTCTAAATTGTCAGAGTATCTCAAATTCAAGACAATCTTTGAACCATTATCTAATACCTTACCCTTTGGTATTTTGACATCAAACAAAGCTTGTTGATTAAATGCTCCTTCCAGCAAAAAGTCTGAATATCTTAAGTCCTTTAATGTTAAATGGCCTAAATTTAGTTCTTGTTCCCTATTGATTTTTATATTGGTGTCTTTGTTTACAAGTATTGATGACGATAAAACTTGATTAGAAAGTCTATTTTCTATTAATAAATTTGATGCCTTTATTAAATTTTCTTCATTGCTACCAATTACCACCATCATCTTCTTATTCTTATTGTATGGTGAATCTACTTGCTTGATTAGACAGTTTGAAGATAATAGGGTTTGTTCCTTTGTACTTAAAGTATCCAAGATTTCTTCTGCTGTATTTTCAGGTTTACCAATATATATAATATTATCGTCTGACCAATTTTTCATTTCTGAATATAATTTAACATCAAACTTTAAATTATCGTTTTTTGTTATTTTTCCAAAATCTGAAGCTAAATTGAATACAGCTGTAGACTCTCCTCTAGTCATATTATCTGGTACTACCATAGTTGTATCTAACTTAAGATTATCTTCAATTTCTACATATGGATATGGGTATTCATTTATTGAATTTCCCATCTTTTTCTGCTTATATCTAATTGATGTATATGATTCCTTGTGAATAACCAACCAGTTTCCAGTATTGGAATCATCTTGGCAAATTTTATCAGATATTGTTTTATATGCTTTTATTTTTATTTCGTTATAGCCTTGAATTATATAATCTTTTGGAACTAATACTTCTAGTGTATTTTTATAGTTTGTCTTAGCATTTAATTTAATAGATTTTATTGGTACATTATTTATCAAAACAGTTAAACTTGAAACATTTCCATTTAATATTTGACTCTTACTAAAATTAAGATGTAATAAGACTTCTTCAATATCCCAATTTTTATTTACCTCAAAGAAGGTACTATTACTTCCTATAACTCCATCAATAGTGATGTCTCTTTCAAACTTATAATTTTTAACTTTAGTTTCATCCGCATTTACTTCATTTGTAAGTGATATATTTGAAAAAAACAATACTAAAGATATAATTGATATAACAAACCTTTTCATGTTAGTCCTCCTGTACATGAATTAAAATCTTTCTGTTTTATACCATTTAACTTCTCTTTTAAAAATTACATCTTCTAAATACTCTATCATTCCTTTTATGGCAACCAACAGCCACAGTTGAGAGTATGTAAAATACATTATTGCAACTATGAATATATTTTCAATTGTTGCTTCACCTTTTTCTATAGTTAGACTTATACTCACTTCTATAATAAATAAAAGATAAGATAGTATCCATATTAGAAAAAAGTTAATTGGAATAGAAATCTCTACTAGCTTAGATATACTTAAAACAAATAAAATATCTGATATAATAACAGATGTCAAAAATAAAAAATATACAGAAAAAAAGTAGGCTATATCAAATACAATCTTATTTTTTCCCTGTTTAAATATATTTTTTATATATTTCATTAAGACATATATATTCCCTTTCGCCCATCTAGTACGTTGCTTTATCCATACCTTAACAGTTTCTGGTTCTTGTTCCCATGTTATAGATTGTGGTACAAGCTTTATCTTATATCCCAATTTATATATCCTAAAACTGATTTCTGTATCTTCTGCAATTGCTTTACTATCCCATCCTCCAATTTCTTCTATGATACTTCTTCTCAATATAAAGTTAGTTCCTGGTATTGTACATAGATTAAATAGTTGCCATCTACCAGCTTGTGACATCCATTGAAAACTTAATGTTTCTATGTTTATAAATTTAGTTAATAGATTTTTATTT
This sequence comes from Clostridioides sp. ZZV14-6345, assembly GCF_020657775.1. Taxonomy (NCBI): domain Bacteria; kingdom Bacillati; phylum Bacillota; class Clostridia; order Peptostreptococcales; family Peptostreptococcaceae; genus Clostridioides; species Clostridioides sp. ZZV14-6345. The sequence continues at coordinate 6,360 of NZ_JAGWCX010000016.1, forward strand.
TTATTTCGAGTTCTAAATTTTCCAATAACAGCACCTAATTTATCATCCATTACTATGATTTGTATTAAATATCTAAGCGCATTTCTATCTGGTGTGTTATCTGCATCGTAAACTGCTATAAACTCTCCTTTTGAAATTGTATATCCAATATTCAATGCATTTGATTTTCCTTTTCCTCCAGTTAAATTATCTGTATTTATTATGGTAAAATTATAGTTGTCATACTTATTCTTTATGTCTTCTAAAATCTCTTTACTATTATCAGATGAATTATCATTTATAACGATAAGTTCCATTTTATTCTTAGGATAATTGAGTAATAATAAAGATTCCACAGTTCTTCCTATCACTTTAGCTTCATTATGAGCAGGAACAAGTATTGATACCATAGGATATTCATCAATTTTTTTTACTTCTTTATCAAAGTTTTTAAAGTAAAATATATATCCACCCATAGCCAAAACAATGTTTATGAGCAATAAAGACCATATACTAAACAAACTAAATATGAACAAACACTCTGATATATTTAAATCTCTCATAAAGTTCTCCTAAAATCTTTTAAAATATTGATTCTAATATAAAATCATTTATTTTAAAAATTTCTTTTTATCTATTTTCTTAAAATATATAAATACAATCACAAATATTAAAACACTTAAAGATACTATCAATATCAAAATTTTACTAATATTGGATATAGATTTAAATCTAATCTCACTTTCAGTATTTTCTTCTAAATCCTTATCATAGCTAACTATAATTTTATCTCCATTATTTCTTATTTGTACTTCATCAACTTTTACCCAATTATCAAAATCTCTTAAATCCATAAATTCTATATTTTGTTTTTCTAAATATTCTATCGTGTTTTTTAGGTACTCTATATTCAAATATGAATGAAAGAAAAAACCTCCACTAAAACCTCTTACAATGGATACTTTGTCCAAATTTTCTTTTATATTTTGAAAAGTAAGCTTATCTTCTGGGTCTATATATCCTAAATTTTCAGGTATAAGTACATTAAACTCTTCTGTATCTCTAATAACATAAGGATATGTATTTGTACTAAATTTTTTATCATTATTTTGATGTTGACCCATATAAGTAGAAAAATATTTTTTTAATTCTCTATATCCATCTGATTCCATTGCATAATGTGGTGCCTCAAATGCAAGAGGATAAATTCCATTTTCTATACATATTCTAAGACCACTCAAAACTCTATCTTTTACAAATATCTTCATATTTTCTTTTAAGGGCGCATCTTTTTTACCATCCCAAAATTCATATCCTTCTCCAGAAATCGCTTCTTTTTTGTATTGATGAGTATATCCATGCAATATCACAGTACCACCCTTATCTTGCATATATTTTATTGCTTTGACAATTTCAGGGCTTTCCGATAAAGTGGTTATTTTATGATTTTTAGGATTTACATAAGCTGGTATCAATGCAATTGTAAATGGTATATTCTTACTACTTAAATAATCAGCTATCTTTACAAGGTCTTTTGGGTCTCTGAAAGCATGTACATCTTCTATCCTTACAAATATACTTCCTTTATTAAACATTTTAACATTAAAAATATCGTTCAGTGAATCGCAAAATATATAAAATAAGACACCATCCAAATCCAATTTCGATACATAAAAAAGATTTTTATCATTTATTATATATGGATACTTATTTAATGTATCATCAATACTTCCTATTACTTTATTACTTGTATCTTTTGATTCTACAATGTTAAAAACATAATGTTCATCCAAATTATACGACTTACCTTTATAATTTACACTAACTATATTATTTGTTTTTCCCAGATAGTCTAAATTGTATTTTTTATATTCCAAAAGATTTTCTATGCCATATCCCAACCAACATATAGTTCCTTTGTATAAATCTAATGAACTAATCAAGTCTTTAGTTTTTTTATCATTACCATACGAATTTTCGTTAATTCCTACAATAAATATATGACTGTAATAATTTTTATTTATTTTTTTATCATAACTACTTAATTGTAATAACTCGATATCTGAACTAAATCTTCCCAATAGAGTCCTCATAATCTTTAAAATATCTCTATTATAAGCTGTTTCTTTCTTAGAATCATATATGATTAATACCTTATCTGTACTTGAAGTAATTTGTGCTGCATATGAAGGTAGGTTAAAGTTTGATATTATTATTCCTATTAATAGTGCAGTTACTAATTTTGATAGAATTTTATTGAATGTTTTAAACATCATATTGTAGTTCCTCTTCAACTACATTCTTAAAATTTATACTATCTCCAAATATATCCTTATATTCTAAAAATGCAATTTTTACATCTATATTTACATATTTTCCTCTATTATTTAAATCTAAATTTAAATCTTTTATTCTTTTCTTTATTCTATCTTTTACAACTTTTGAGCCTTCAAAAGATGTATTTGGCATTAGTATCCCTATCATATCTTTTTGTAAGCTATAGATTATGTCCTCATTTCTTGTACATTCTATAATATTTGAACTGATATATTTTACTATTTTATTAGTTTTATTTTCACCAAATATAGTCTGTAGGTTTCCGTAATACGGCAATTTTACTATCATAAGAGAAAAATTAGTATTATGTCTAATAGATTTACTTATCTCCATATTTACATCATTATAAAAAATTTTTAAATTTCTAAGTCCAGTTTCACTATCAATAGTAACTAATTCCTTGTACTGTTTGGACAGTTTTGTATTTGTATCTTGTAATTCGTTTATATTTTTATTTAAATTGCCCATTATAATTGAAGATATTGGTATTGCTATTATCCACATATATGATATAAACTCAACATCCATATTGTGAGTAATATTGTTATATAAAATATAGGATGTATACATAAATATAATTATTGAACTTGTTATCAATCCTACTATTGAGTTTGATAAATAAGTTAACATTATTATGAAAAAAATTATTGCTAACATTATAAACACATTCAGTTTATTTTCTGTCCTAATTGATAGTATTACTATTCCAACAATTAAAAATATGAAAACAAGTAAAGTTAATATTAATAAATCTATTTTTTTATTTATCCTATTCATTTTCTATAAGTTCACACCTCCAACTATTCTATTAAGTTGCCCATTTTTTCTAATTATTATTAAATTCCTTATACAAATAAGTTTTCACTTATTAAAAGACTAGTCAAATTACATATGAATATAACTTAATAAAAAAATTATGAAATCAAATATATTTTCATCATTTCAACAATGAAAAAAGGCTTATCTCAATTTTGAGACAGCCTCTTTATAGTTATTATTATAAAAATAGTAATCAATTAAGCTTATTGAACTTTAAATTGTTATAAAAATAAACTCAAAATAAAGATATAACCTAAACAAAAAATAAAACTATTCAATAATTAGAAAGTCAATTTCTAAAAAAGAACAGTTTTATTAAGTAAATTTACTTAAATCAACAAGACCCTATTTTGATTTTAACTCTATCCAAGCCTTATCATATAATTTTATATTTTCACCAATATCTTCAAAAGTTTCACATTTATTAATCACTTCTTTAGATGGATATGCAACAGGATTCTTAGTTATTTCTGGGTCTAATAATTTTAATGCTCCTGTATTAGGTGTTGAATATCCAATGTACTCAGCATTTACTTTTGCATTCTCTGGGTCTAGTAAAAAGTTTATAAACAACTCAGCTTCTTTCTTATTTTGTGCTGTTGTTGGCACACACATAGCATCTACCCATTTATTAGTACCTTCTTTAGGTATAGCATAATCAAGGTCATGATTTTGCTCCATTAATGTAACTGCATCTCCTGAATATAGCATACCCATTGCCACTTCTCCGCCAAGTAATCTATCTTTACCTTCATCATTTACATAAGCTAATACTAAATCCTTTTGTTTCATTAAAAGATTTTTTGCTTCATTTATTTCTTTTGGATTTACACTATTCATACTATATCCTAATTTTTTAAGAGTTATTCCTATAGTATCTCTAACAGAGTCAAACATCATCATATTTCCCTTATACTTTGGATTCCAAAGTATATTCCAGCTATCTATAGGCTCTTTAACTTCTTTTTTGTTGTACAATATTCCAAGAGTTCCCCACATATATGCAACACTATATTCATTAGTTTTATCGTATACAGGATTTAAAAAACTCTTATCTAAATACTTCATATTAGGTATGTTTTTAAAATTTAATTTTTCCAAAAGCCCTTCATTTTTCATTTTCTCTACCATATAATCTGAAGGAAATACTAAATCGTAGTGTGTACTACCACTTTTTACCTTTTGATACATCATTTCATTAGTATCATAAGTTGAATATTGAACATCTATTCCTGTTTCTTTTTCAAACTTATCTATAAGAGACTCATCTATATAATCTCCAACATTATATACATTTAGAACTTTTGTAGAATCAGTTGCTTTATTACATCCTGTAAATAAAGTAACTGTCATAATACCTACAGCTACAAGGGATATTACTTTTTTAAACTTAATCATTATTTAGTCCCCCTTACTATAGATTCTTTTTTATTAGCCAGTAAAAGTAAGCCTAAAACCACTGCAAACATTATTGTTGACAATGCATTTATTTCAGGTTTTATACCTCTTCTAGCCATTCCATAGATTTCTATAGAAAGATTGCTTACACCATTTCCAGCATTAAAGAAACTTATTATAAAGTCATCTATTGACATAGTAAATGCAATTAAAAATCCAGAAACTATTCCTGGCTTTATTTGTGGTAAAATTACTTTTCTAAGAGCATATATAGGTGTTGCTCCTAAATCCATGGCAGCATCTTCTATATTATCAGGTAATTGCTTCATTTTCGGCAAAACTGAAAGTATAACATATGGCAAACAAAACATTATATGTGCCAATAGCATTGTTGTAAACCCAAATTCTATTTTTACAAATACAAACAGACTCATAAGAGCTACTGCTGTAACTATCTCTGTATTTAAAATAGGAAGATAGTTTACATTTAGTATTAATTTCTTACTCTTACCTCTCATCTTATGTATTCCTATAGCACTTATAGTTCCTACTATTGTAGATATTACAGATGCTAATATGGCTATTACTATAGTATAATATAAAGCACTCATTATACTCTCATTTTGAAGTAATTGCCCATACCATTTCCATGTAAATCCATTCCATCTTGCCATTGATTTTGAATCATTAAAAGAAAATAGTACCAAGGCAAATATGGGTGCATATAAAAATAAGAATACTAAGGCTAAATATATATTAGAAGTTATTTTCTTTAATTTTAAAATAGTAACCCACCACCTTCTTTATCAGACTCATCTCCAAATTTTGACATTATGGACATCGATATTAATATTACTATCATCATAAATATCGATATTGCTGAGCCAAAGTTCCAATCTCCAACAACTGTAAATTGTTGTTCAATCAAATCTCCAACTAGCATTATTTTACCTCCACCTAACAGTCTTGATATTGCAAAAGTAGTGACTGCTGGCATAAATACCATAGTTATTCCAGACATTACACCTGGCAAACTCAAAGGAAATATAATTTTTCTAAATACTGTCATATTATTTGCTCCTAAGTCATGAGCAGCATTTATCAAATCATTATCCATCTTTGATAGTGCAGTATATATTGGAAGAACCATGAATGGTAAAAAGTTATATACCATACCTAAAAGTATAGCAAAATTAGTATACAAAATTGCTAATGGTTGTACTCCAAGCCAACCTAAAAATGTATTTAAAAGTCCATTTTTTCCTAATATAGCAACCCATGCATATGTTCTTAAAAGAAAATTCATCCACATAGGAAGAATAAACAATAATATTAATGAACCTCTTCTACTTACATGAGCTTTTGAAATTATATATGCTACTGGATAACCAACTACAAGGCATATCAATGTCGCTCCTCCTGCTAAAAGAATAGAACGAGCAAAGACTTTAATATATATAGGGTCAATTACTTCTTTATAATTCTCAAGTGTAAATGTATAACCTCCACCTGACTCTTTTGTAAAACTGAAAAATACTACTAATATTAAAGGAATTATTACAAATATCGCACTCCAAACTACATATGGATATGCTAAGAAAGATTTTTTCTTCATTTTAGTTAGTCTCTTTTCTCATTATATGGATGTCTTCTGGATATATGTCCATGCCTAGTTCTGTTCCAACCTCAGCATTTTTAGTATTATGAAGTATCCACAATCTTCCATTTTCATTCAACTCTATCTCGTAATGCACTCCTTTAAATACTGTAGATGTAACTTTCCCCTTTAACATTCCTTCTTCTGGCTTTACCATTTTTATATCTTCTGGTCTTATTACTACTTCTATATTTTCATTTTTTTCAAATCCTTTATCAACACATTCAAAATCTCTATTACAGAAATTAACCTTATAATCTTCTATCATAATTCCATCAAATATGTTACTTTCACCTATAAATTTAGCTACAAATGAGTTTTTAGGTTCATTGTATATATCTTGAGGTGTTCCCATTTGTTGAATTTTACCCTTATACATTACAACAATTGTATCTGACATAGTAAGAGCCTCTTCTTGGTCATGAGTTACAAACACAAATGTTATTCCTAATTTTTTTTGAATTCTTTTTAATTCTATTTGCATTTCTTGTCTTAACTTTAAATCAAGTGCTCCAAGTGGCTCATCTAGTAACAGTACTTTTGGCTCATTAACTAGAGCTCTTGCTATTGCAATTCTCTGTTGTTGTCCTCCACTTAATGACTCAACTTGTCGTCTTTCAAAACCTTCTAGTGCAACAAGTTTTAAAACCTCTTTTACTTTAGCATCTATTACATCTTTTGGAGTCTTTTTAATTTTTAGTCCAAAAGCTACATTTTCATATACATCCATATGTGGAAATAAAGCATATTTTTGAAACACTGTATTTACTTGTCTTTCATATGGTGGCAAATTACTTATTTCTTTACCTTCAAATAAAACTTTACCATCATCAGCATACTCAAATCCTGCTATTATTTTTAATGTAGTAGTTTTTCCACATCCACTTGGTCCAAGTAAAGTTAAAAACTCATTTTTCTTTATATCTAAATTAAAATTATCTAAAACGGTAAGTTCCTCATAATGTTTAGATATATCTCTTAATTCTATTATATTTTCTACCAATTATTAAACACCTCTATTCTAAAATGATGGTGGCGTACTAACCCAAATCACTTTTGCTGTAGTTTTACCTTCGTTCGATATATAGTGATTTGCTTTTGGTCTAAAGTAAAAGCTTTCTCCTTTTTTTACCTTATTTTTCTTTTCGCCTATATGAACATATATTGAACCTGCTAATACATATCCAAATTCTTCGCCTTCATGTGGCTTTTCCTCTTTATACTGTCCTCCTGGATACAATGTTATTATTATTGGCTCCATTTCATTTTTTTGTGAATTTGGAATTAACCACTTTAATTTATATTTTAAGTCTTCGTCTTCAGTTTCAAACATGTCTTCTTTTGTAAAACTGATTCTTTCGTCATCTATTTCATTAAAAAATTCCCTTAAATTTGTACCTAGTATTTCAAGTATATCTATAAGGGTAGCTATGGATGGTGATGTTAAGTTATTTTCTAATTGAGAAATAAATCCCTTTGACAATTCACATCTATTAGCTAACTCTTCCTGGGTCAGTTGCTTTTCTGTTCTTAATCTTTTTATCTTTTCACCTATATCCATGTTGCACCTCCTAGTTTCTGTTTTATTTTACTAAACATTTTGTTTACTAAACATTGAGTTTAAAATTTCTAAACAACATAGGTAATTATATATAAAATCTGGATATAATACAAGAGTTTTTTTGACATTTTTTTATTTTTTTACTTAGAATAAATACAAGTATTTTAAAGGCTTTGGAAAATACACAGTTTAAAGATGTTTATATTAATATCTATAAAGTTTAGTATCTCTAATTATAAATTAATTAATTCATTAAATACAGAATAAGACTTCTATTACCTAAAAACATTAAACAAATAAAAAATTACTATATAAAAGTAAATCCATAAAAAATCCAATTAGTAACATGCTAAAAACAGTTCCCCATCCTACATTTTCTCCAAGAACAACATCTGCAATAACTACTATAGAACCTACAATTATAGAGGCAGTTCCTATAGTTATTCCTAAATAAATTTAATCTTAATGTCTAAAAAGTACTGTTAAGTAGACATCTACTCTACAGTACTTTTTAATATCAACCTTACTTTGACTTTACAAATCTTCTTCGGTTTATCTTTGATACACCTACTAACATAATAGACACAATCATCATTGAAACTCCACCTAAAATTAATTTAGAGTATATTGCTGTTTTATTCATAGAGCTGTCTCCTTTATTACCAAAACCTCCAGCTTCTTTTGGATTACCTTGACTTCTATCTATATTCATATCGCCATTTTTACCATTCATATCACCCTTATCCATATTTCCCATTCCTGGTGGTATTTTACCATCCATTCCCTCAGGTGGTTCTGGCATACCACTCATATCTTCATCAAACTTTTCAGTCCCTTTACTTTCACTTGAACTTTCATCATCAGAACTTTGCTTTGTTGAAGAAGTTTCTCCACTTAATTGAGATTTTATAGTTTTACTCATATCTTCTGCAACTTCCAAAACTCCTGGTATTGACTTACCGCCTTTACCCATAGGACCTCCTGACTTTTCATTAGTATCATTGCCAGTTTTATTGTCATTTACACTATTCTCATTTTGACTAGAATATATAGTGTTATTTTTATTTTCATTATCTGTATTAGTTTTGACTTCACTTAATGTTAATTCAGCATTAACTTCTTTTTCATTACTTTTACTTCCAGAACTCTTATTTTCACTATTAGAATTATTATTAGAGTTATTATTGTTAAGTTCTTTATTACCAAATCCCTTATTATCACTAGAATCTTCAATTGAAGATGTTATATTTTTTTCAAATTCTTCATAAGTATAAAATGCTGTTGGGTCTTCTTTTACATATGATGCTATCAAGTCATGCAATTTTGTTGTCATATTCTCTAGATAGTCTGAATCTAAGTATTTAGTTACTATTTCTTCTAGATATTCATGGTATTTTGTTTTGTATGTCTCATTTTTTAATAGTGAAGATATTAAAGGTCTATCTTCCAAATTACCTGTTGTTGGTTCATCAATGGATATAGATTGACTACCTCCACCAAAACCACTAAATCCACCAAATGACATATTAAAATCCCACGGTAACATAGAAAATACTCCATCTTGTTCATACAAATAGTAATTATGAGCAAAACTACCTTGATAACTGTCAAGATTTAATAAAGCTGTATTTATTGCTATATTTTTAAGAACAGAATCTACATCAAGATATTTTTCAATATCTTCACCTGTATCTAAAGATTTTAATAACTTTGTAACTTTAGACCAGTCAGCTGTCTTTTTATCGCTTTCAATGATTAGATTTGAATAACTTTCTGGGTCATCTCCTTTATATTGCAACGAGCTTCCTTCATCTGATTTATATAAGTCCCCAGTTACATCTCCAAAATTATTTTCAAGATAAGATTCTTTTAGTCCTTCTACTGCCAAATACAAACCATGATATTCACCATTTATAGAGACTTTAGCATATGCAAATTCTGGAGTGGCTAATCCCATTTCCTCACAAATACTATACGTTAAAAACTCTCTCATATAAGATGGGTCAGAATAACAGTTATTAAGATTTAATTGAGTAAGACCTTCCATACTTTGACTAGTGTTATACTTATCAAAATTAATCTTATAGCTGTATCTATTGCTATCACTATTTGCTACAGATGTAAGACTTGAATTTCCCTTAGTTCTTATACCTACATTTCCATATGTATCTCCATTTACAGTTACTTTTGCAGACTTAAATTCTTCTTTTATAGCATTTTCATTCATGTCTTTCAAGTCACTCTCATCTATTTCTATATTAACTTCCATAACTTTGTCTCTATCAAAATATTTTTCAATATATACATCACTATATAAGTCAATACCTTTATTACCAGATGTACTGTAAACTCCAACTACTGCACACAAAACTATAATCATAATTGAGATAAGAAGGGTAAATTTTTTATCTTTCATAAAAGATTACTCCTCTCTATGCTACATAGTCACCATTATAACTTACAAGAACTGCATTAGTAACTCCATCTACTTGGCTCAAGTCATTTATAAGGCTTGTTTCTCCATCCTTCATTCTTACTTCAAGCACCAATTCTATACCTTTTTCTGGTGTAACACTTTTTGATTTTATTTGATATTTAGAAAATACTTTTTTAATTTTATCAGTTGCAATATCTTCTGAATCTTCATTATTACAATTTACCATCAATATATATGGTGTTTCAGATATTGTTTTATTTGAAAAGAATATTAGAATCAATCCCATAATTATTGAACCCATAACAGCTAATGGAATCAAACCTGCTCCTAAAACTATACCTGAACCCAATGACCAAAATAGAAATACTAAATCCATTGGGTCTTTAATTGCTGTTCTAAATCTTACTATAGATAAAGCACCAACCATACCTAGGGATAAAACTACATTTGAAGTAACTGCCAATATTACAAAAGTTGTAAGCATTGTAAGTGCTACAAGTGACACATTAAATGGTCGAGAATACATAATTCCCATATAAGTCTTTTTGTAGACCATATATATAAACACACCTATTAAAAAAGCTGAACCTAGTGCTAAAGCACTGTCCACAAATGAAAAACCTGATACGTTTTCTATAAAACTTGATTTAAAAATATCATTAAATGTCATAATTAAAATCATCCTTCCTATTTTTTAACTCATTTATTTTTTAGCTTTATTTATGTATAGCTTCATACAAATCATAGATTTTATTCCTAAATATATAATCTACTTGAAGCATATTTTGAAACTGCTGTAGAAGTAGTCTTATTAATTTGAATTAAATCCTTTATAAAATCTGGTATAAATTCATCATATTTCACCTCTAATACAGTCATATTCTCATCAATCACTGAAACAGTTGGCAAATCTTTATTAAATAAATCTATTGAATTTACAGAAGTTTTAATATCGCTATCAATTGTAACCCTCACATTTCCAACAGGATAAACAAAGGCTTCTCTATCATAATCAACTATACTTTTTGCCTCCAATCTTTCACATTTTAATTTCAAATAAAATTCTCTTAATAAACAATTTGTCGATTCTTTTAAAAATTCAATATCTTTATTCAGTATCTTTATTACTTCTTTTTTTGTTAAATTAGCAGATAACTTTGATGTCATGTTATAATGTTTTATTTTTTTCTCTAATTTTATATAAGAACAGTTATTATTATAAAATCTTATTCTAAACTTTTCTCTTATTGCAACACCATTCAATTTATCCAAAAGCGCTTTATCCTCAGGAGTATCAAAATATAAACTCCTAATAAGATACTTTCCATCTTTTGATGCATTTTTATCTTTCTTCATTACTGTATAGAGTCTTGATTTTAAAGCTAACACATCTGCTTCAGTTATTTTGTGCTTCATTTCAAATCTATAGTTCAACTTTTTATCCATTATTTATATCACCTCTCAATTTATTTAACTTTATTTGATTTATTTTATATTTAGAGTATACTTTATGATACTTTGTTAAATCTCCGTAAAATAAGTGCATATTTATGGCATATATGTGGCAAACAATATTTACTTCACTAATAATAAGAATTATTTTACTTTTATATTGATAAATACATTCTTGTAATCTAATATAGAAAGGAAATTTTATCTTATGTTGACAAATAAAAAAGGCTATATAAAATAGAAAAATACTCTTATTCCATATAACCTTATATGTTACAATATATAACTTAATATTTATAAATTATTTAGTTGCCTAAAACTTGAGAATCATACAACATCTTCGTCATATTCACTTGAAAATTGACTGTTATAAAGTTCTTCATAGAACCCTTTCTTTTCAATAAGTTCTTGATGGCTTCCTTGTTCAATAATAGTGCCTTCTTTCATTACCAATATTAAATCAGCATCTCGAATAGTTGATAATCTATGTGCAATAACAAAGCTGGTTCTTCCCTTCATCAAGTTATTCATTGCCTTTTGAATTTCTACTTCTGTTCTAGTATCTACACTAGATGTTGCTTCATCGAGAATTAACACTGATGGGTCTGAAAGTATTGCCCTGGCAATTGTTAGAAGTTGCTTTTGACCTTGAGATAAATTAGAAGCATCCTCAGTCAATACAGTGTCATATCCTTGAGGCAAAGTCCTTATAAAATGGTCTACTCTTGCTGATTTTGCCGCTCTTACAATCTCATCCATTGTAGCATCTGACTTACTATATGCAATATTTTCTTTTATACTTCCATTAAATAGCCATGTATCTTGAAGCACCATTCCAAACATAGTTCTAAGTTCTCCACGCTTTAAGTCTTTTATATTAACATCATCAATAGTAATTTTTCCACCTTGTATCTCATAAAACCTCATAAGTAAATTTACAAGAGTTGTCTTTCCAGCTCCTGTAGGTCCAACAATTGCAATCTTATCTCCTGCATTCAAATTAATATTAATATCTTTCATAAGAATAGAATCATCACTATATCCAAACTTAACGTGCTCAAATTGGACTTTCCCTTTAGGCATATTGATAATCTTTGAATGTTCTTCATCTTTTATTTCTTCTACTTCGTCCATAACTGCAAAAACTCTCTCTGCAGATGCAATTGCTGATTGTAGCATATTTACAATATAAGATATCTCTGTAGTAGGCTCTGATGCTTGATTTACATATTGAATAAACGCCTGTATACTACCAAGAGTCATTGTTCCAGTTGATGCAAATACACCACCTACAACTGCTATAATAACATACCCAATTTGATTTATAAATCTAATAATTGGAGATATTGCATATGATGAGAATTGTGCTTTTCTACTAGCATTATAAAGATTTTGATTTAATGTTTTGAAATTTTTTATAGTGTCTTTTTCTTTACTAAATGCCTTAACTAATATTTGACCAGTAAATATCTCTTCTATATTGCTATTTAATTCTCCTAATGCCTTTTGATTTTCTGAAAATCTTTCTTGTGATTTTCTTGCAATTATGACAGTAATACCCAATGAAACAACCAATGTTACAGCTGATACTATTGTAAGTGGTATACTTATACTTACCATCATTATGATAGAACCAACTACTGTAACTACTGATGTGATAAATTGCATTAATCCTTCTTGTAAACTATCTGCTACTTTTTCCAAATCATTTGTAACTATACTAAGTGTTTCCCCCTTTTTATGGGAGTCATAGTACTTAAGAGGAAGTTTATTGAGTTTATCACTTAAATCTTTTCTCATGTTAAGGACTAAATTTTGTGCAACTCCTGACATAATGTATTGTTGTACATATATAAATACTGCACTAATTAAGTATAACCCTAGAAGTATTGATATTGTACTTCCCATAGTACCAAAATTCACACTGAATTTTGTACCTGTTTGGACTGCAGTTTTTATTCCATTAAATAGTTGGTCAATAGCTTTTCCCATAACCATAGGTGCTAAAACTGTAAGTGCTGAACTTATCAATACTGAAATAAAAATAATTAATATTTTAAACTTTTGTTTTGCCATATATTTCAATAATCTTTTAGTAGTTTTTTTTGTATCCTTAGCTTTTTCTGCTGACATACCATCTTCAAAGCTAAGTACGTCTATATCTTGTTTCTCTGTTATTTTTTCACTCATATTACACCTCCAAATATACAGATTAATTCTTCATACTATGCAAGTTCTTCTTTACTACGCTGTGAATCTGCAATTTGCTTATAAACCTCACAATTTTCAAGTAAATCTTTATGTTTTCCAATACCAACAATTTTTCCATCATTCAAAACTATAATTTGATTAGCATCCATAATTGTACTTATACGCTGTGCTATAATTATAGCTGATGAATCTTTAATTTCATTCTTCAATGCTTTTCTAAGTCTTTTATCTGTCTTAAAATCTAATGCAGAAAAACTATCATCAAAGATATATACTTCAGGCTTTCTAACTAATGCCCTTGCAATAGATATTCTCTGTTTCTGACCACCAGATAAATTATTTCCACCTTGGGCTACAAATGAATCATACTTATCTTCCATTTCAGAAATAAACTCGTCAGCTTGGGCTATACTTGCAGCATGCTTTATTTCTTCAATACTTGCATCTTCTTTTCCATACCTTATATTTTCCTCTATCGTACCACTAAATAAAAATGCTTTTTGTGGTACAAATCCAATTTTATCTCTAAGTTCTTTTTGAGGTATGTTCTTAATATCTTGACCATTTATAGATATTTGTCCAGATTGAATTTCAAAAAAACGTGGTATTATATTTGCAATAGTAGATTTACCTGAACCAGTACTCCCTATAATTGCAGTTACTTCTCCAGATTTTGCTTCAAATGTTATATTACTTAAAACAGGTTCTTCTGATTGAGCATATGAAAATGTTACATTTTTAAACACTAAATGACCTCTCTCTGAAATAATATCTTTACAACCATTTCCATCTACAATTTCAGGTTTTATATCTAATACTTGATTTACTCTATCTGCACAAGCACCTGCTCTAGGTATATACATAAATACCATTACTCCCATGATTAAATAAAACAGTATTAAGATACAATACTCAACAAGTGCCATTATATGACCTATCTCCATATTCCCATTACTGACTCTCATCCCACCAAACCAAATAATGCTTACTATACCTAAATTCATTATTAACATTACAATAGGCATAAGTACTGCAAATATTTTATTTATTGAAATTGCTGTTTCAGAATAATCTATTGCAGTTTTATCAAATCTCTTTTTTTCAAAGTAGCTTCTATTAAAAGCTCTTATAACTCTTACTCCAGTTACTACCTCACGTAACACTCTATTCATATTATCCATCTTTACTTGCATCATTTTAAACAACTTGATAAGCTTTTTACCAACCAAAAAGGCTGATAACATGAATAGAAACATTACTACAACAATAATAATTGTCATTGCTTTATCTATAGAATATGCTAAAAATAGACCAGAAACAGTTATAATTGGTGCTGGTAATACCAACTGAATAAACATAAACACAGATTGACCTATTAAAGTAATATCACTAGTACTCCTAGTAATCATTGAGGCTGTACCTATCTTATTAAAATCATTTATTGATAAATCTTGTGATTTTATAAATACTGCTTCTCTAATATCTCTACAAAATCCAGATGAGAGATTTGCTGATACTTTACAAACCAACACAGCTGATAAGGCTGTTATACCAGCTACTATCAACATTATTAAACCTGTTTTTACAATATAATCTATATCTCCTTTTACTACACCATTATTTACTATACTTGCTGTAAGTGTTGGTATATATAAAGTTCCAAGTGTTTGCAAAAACGTAAATATCAAAACTATAACAATTAAAACTCTATATGGTCTTAAAAAACGAATTAATTTTTTCATATATTCACACTCCTTTACAAAATATTATGATAAACTATACTGTAACAGGATAGTCAAGGAGGAATTATAATTATGAGTCAAGTCTCAAAAAATTATTTCACAACTGGAGAATTCGCAAAAATTTGTGGAGTTAATAAAAAAACACTTTTCTATTATGATGATATAGGTCTTTTCTCTCCAGAATTAAAGAAAGAAAATGGATATAGATACTACTCATACCATCAACTTAGCATTTTTGGTATAATTTCTTCACTTAAGGAAGTCAAAATGCCTTTAAAAGAAATTAAAGCTTATATAGATAAACGTACTCCTAATTTACTAATTGAACTTTTAGAAAATAAAATGATTGACATTAACAACGAAATTGAAAAACTAACTAATATTCAGGCTCTAATGGAGTCTACGATTTCATTTACTAAAAATGCATGTAATATAGATGCAAATACTATTACTTTAGAAGAACATGAAGAAGAGTACTTAGTCAAAACGCCTATTACATACAAAGAGCAATTTTTAGAAGATGATGAAGAAAATTTTTTATATGAATGTATTAACTTTATGGACAACTATGAATTGAGTGATTATGGTACGATTGGCTCTATCATTAAGGGTGAAGATATAATTAATAAGGATTTTGAATCATATTCATATTTATTTACGAAAGTTAATAAAGAATACAAGAAATATCCTATATCAATCAAGCCAAAAGGGCTTTATGCAACTGCTTATCATAAAGGGAGTTATGAAACCATTTACAAAACTTATGAAAAGTTATTAAATTTTTTTAATCAGAATAATTTATGTATGGGGGATTTCATTTATGAAGAATATCTTCTATATGATATAAGTGTGAGAGATTCTAATGAATATCTAACTCAAATATCAGCAGAAGTTAAAATGTAAAAGTAGTTTCAATAGCAAAGATTTATAAACATAAAAAAGTTGATGAACATATTATACTTCATTGTGTCATAATAGCTGACTTTTTATTATCTCTATTTCTAGTTACTTTAAAAGCATTTGGAGTAATAGATAATGAAACTGTAATCTTAGGAATGGGTATTTTAGTTTTATGAAATTAACTGTTCAAATTCACAAAATTTATTTTAAAAAAGGCGTAAGTAAACTTATGTTAATATAAATTTACTTACACCTTCATTTATATAAATTAACTTCATTGAAACAATAAAAATATACAAATTAACATCTTTTATAAATTAGATATACTACAAGAGTACATATACACGAAAGTAATGAGGCAAATCCAGAAACTCGAGTAAGACCTGCAATACCTCCAATACCAAATCCAAATGTAAAAATAAAAATAAAAACAGCCATACCACCTAAAAAAGCTATACTTGCAAAGATAGCTAATATACTTCTCTGCCAGAATGTAGTAGCACACAAAGCAATCACAAAGTATATCATAGCTTCAATGAGTAACAATGCACCAAGATAAATAGGCGATACATGGACTAAATAACGTGAAAAAACAATTGAATTATAGCCAAACACAATAAGTAAACTTGCTAAAACAAGGCTTATATAGTTAAAAATAGGTTTAGTTGTCTTGTCTCTGATAAAATCAATAATAAGCAAAACACCACTCAAAATTATATATCCAACAATCACATAAAACATACTACCAAGTAAAAATTTAGGAAATAATAAAAGTGCAACTCCTATACCTCCAAGAAAAACTGCTTGTAGTCTTGCATACTTTATAAATCATTTATAGAGTAATAAATTCATAATCAATCCACCCCTGCGATACAAATGATTTATTTTCTTTGATATTCCACTCAAAAACGACAGAATCAGTCTGTTCAACAACAATTTTATAACGTTCATTACTGAGTCTTAATTCTTCCTTGTGAATTATTTCTTTTTCAAGTATTTCATATTTCATGGATAATTTAGTTTTATCTATAATAAATTTAAATAAATAAAACACAATAAAATTAATATATAAAATACCAATACTTGATATTAAGCTTATAAATTTTAAATTTTCAAGAGTAAAAAATGTATTTACATCAAAGATAGAAATAGACAGAAATAAACTAAATAAAGGTATTAAAAGTAATGGAATCCAATACTTTATTGACATATCTGAATGTACATCTTTTTTAAATAGACAAATAATTTTACATATCAATAAAAAGACAATTTTAGATAAAATTGTTGCCAATACTCTTATACTATTATTCGTAAACATTACTTCAAAGCCTTCTTTTATAAATAAAACAAAAATACTTGCAACTACAATTTCTGATAGTATAAAAAACAACTTCAAACATTCTATATTTTCTTTAATTTTTTATAACTTAAACACTACAGTAAACTTAGCACCTTTTTTGCCATTTTCTACATATATACGTCCACCATGCTTATTTACAATAGACTTAACTATTGATAGTCCAATTCCATGATTTCCCCCTACTCCCTTATAAAATCTCTCAAAAACATGAGGTAAATCTTCTTTGTTGATTCCAATTCCATCATCTTCTACTATTACAACTATATTTTTTTGGTTGTACTTACACACTATTTTAATTTCATTCTTAGCATATCTCAAAGCATTTTCTATAAGATTCATAAATGCTTTGGAGATGTTTTTTCCATCACATTCAAATAGAACCATTTCTTCATCAAACTCATAAATAAATTTTATACCCTTATTTATAGCCCTTACATTTTGTCTAGCTCCACAATTTGAAAGAACTTCTCTTAAATCACATTCTACAAGTTCATAATCTTTAGTTATATTATCTATTTTAGAAATGTATAACAAATCCTCAACCATATCGCTCAATCTATCACTTTCTTCAAGTATTATATCACTTGCATGTTTACTATCTATAACATCATACTTTATAGCTTCTGCATAACCTTTAATAGACATAAGTGGTGTCCTCAATTCATGAGATGCATTTTGAAAAAATATTTTTTGTTCATTATCATACCTATCCAGATATTCAGCACTCTTATTCATAACATTTGAAAGCTCTACTAATTCCTTATCTGAAAAGTCAAAGTAGGTTCTTTTGAAATCTCCATGACCGATTTTTTTTGCAAATTCACACAACTCTTTTATAGGTTTTGCAATCTTTTCAGATAAAATCACAGCTGTAAATATTGCTAATATCCCAGCAAAACACATTACAGATATTAATACAATATTTATCTTTTGAGCCAGATTTAGAGTTTTTGATATATCTATAAAAAGTATTAGATATTTATCTTCTTCACCATATATACTAGTAATTTTTACAGTTGAAATATAATAATCCTTACTTCCAGCAGATATTCGTGTATTTTCATCTGAGTTTAAATCTAATTTTTTATTTTGAATACACTCTCTAATTAACTCCATCTCATCAACATTTTTTAAGAAGTCATCCTCTCTTGTTGGAAATATCAAGTTGTACTTGGAATCAACCACCATAGCATCAGCATCTGATTGTGTTTCTGCTACTCTGACTTTATCTTGTACATTTCTCATAAAGTTAGATAATACTTTTGGAGGAAGTTTTTCATCATCTTGAGGTGGCTTAATAGGTCTAAAATTACTATCCATATGTTCTACTATTTCTGTAGATTTTGTTAGTTCTTCATTTGCAGTCGTTTTTATGTACGTATCAAGTAATATGTTAAAAGATACTAGTATTATCATAAAAACTACAATTATCAAACACAATATACTCAACAAAATCCTAGTTTTTATGCTTATATTTTTCTTTGAGAATTTTAATTTAAATGCAGATTTAATCTTACCAAATATCTTTTTGTCATTTTGATTTTTCATTTTGATTTTTCTCCTTTAATCTAAATCCAAACCCCCACACAGTTTCTATTAAAATATTTGTATCTAAAATTTTTTTACGTAATCTCTTCACTGTATCATCAGCAGCCCTTGTCTCAACTTCTATATCGTATCCCCATATTTTATTTAATAACTCATCTCTAGAAACTGCCCTATCTATATTTTCAAATAAATATGTTAATAGATTATATTCATTTGGTGTAAGGTCTATATTTACATTTTTACTTGTAACTATTTTATTTTTTTTATTTATTGTCACATCTCCAAATTTCAATTCCATATCTACAGAATCACCATACTTATCATAATTTTGTTTCTTTTCAAATTCTATCCTTCTAAATATAGACTTTACTCTCATAACCAAAGACATTGGACTAAATGGCTTTGTAAAATAATCATCACTACCCAAAGTTATTCCTGTAATATAATCTATGTCTGTATCTCTTGCAGTAAGCATGATTATTGGAACTGTACTTTTCTCACGAAGTTTTGTACATACATCGAAACCACTTAAACCAGGCATCATTATATCTAGTATTACTAAGTCACATTCCTTTATATCAAATTGTTCCAAAAGTTCATCACCCGTTTTAAAATCCATAACATCATGACCTTCATTTTTTAAGAACGTCTTTACCAAATTTCTTATATTATCTTCATCATCTGCTATATAAATTAACTTACTCATAAACTCACTCCTTAATAGACTTTTTATTTAAATTGAATAGTATAAATACATTGATTAAACAGTTAAATCTCAATATATAATATAAATCTTATTTTTTTACTATATTTAAATTATATCAGCTTTTTATAGTACATTAGTTTTAAAATTGTTTGGATTTTAAGGCAATTTTAAGGCAAGATAAATTATTGTAGAATTTATTAAACTCAGTCTAGAAATATCTTGAACTACTCCACTTTAATTACCTTAGGTAAATATTTAAAAATGGAGTATCTTGCCTATCTTTGATAGAATACCACTGAATATAATAATTTTTAACATCTTATTTAGATACTTCTTGATAACAAGTTTTCGTAAAAGTAATAATTAAGTAATTTAAACAAAAATAACTAACTAATTTAAATAAAAATAGCTGTCCTTAAATAAATTTAATTATTTAAAGACAGCTATTTTTTACTTAAACTACATTCTACTCTTATACTAATTTATAATCTTTTGGATTCAACTTACTTGCCGCTGCTTCATCTACTATAACTATAGTATCCTTATGAAGTTGAAGTATAGAACCAGGAACTTCTGGAGTTATATCTCCATAAACAGTCTTATATACTGCATCAGCTTTTTCTTCTCCTGAAGCTAAAAGTAATATTTTTTTAGACTTTAATATTGAACCTATTCCCATACTTACAGCCTTTTTAGGAACATCTTCTCTTGACTTAAAGAATCTTGCATTAGCTTCTATTGTAGATTCTGTAAGTTCAACTACATGAGTTCTTTTTGCAAATTTATTGTCAGGCTCATTAAAACCTATATGAGCATTACGACCTATTCCAAGCACTTGTACATCTATACCACCAGCTGCATCTATAGAAGCTTCATAGTTTATACATTCTTCTTCAATATCATCAGCCATTCCATTTGGTAGATGAGTATTTTCTGGCTTTATATTTACATGATTGAACAGATTCTCTTTCATAAAATAATCATAACTTTGGTCATTGGATACTGGTAACTTATAATATTCATCTAAATTAAAGCTCATTACATCTGAAAAATCTACTATATTATCATTATATTTTTTTACTAAATCTCTATACATACCTACTGGTGTACTTCCTGTAGCTAGTCCCAATATTGAATTTGGCTTTAAAACTATTTGAGCTGCTATCATCTCAGCTGCTTTTTTGCTCATTCCATTATAATCTTTACATACTAATACTCTCATTTTGTACCTCCTAAATTTTAGCTATTACTTCAACTGATATATGTTTAATTTATTATTATTTTTTATACTACTTTTATTTTCTTTAAAGTTTGTTTTATACTATATATTTTTATATACTACTTCCCCCAAACAAAATGTCATCTTACAGTCCAAGTTCCCATCAAATACAGCTATATCTGAATCCTTACCTATTTCTAAACTTCCTTTTTTGTCATTTATACCTAAAGAGGTTGCTGCATTTAAAGATGCTAGATTAATCGCTTCATTAATTTTAAGGTTTGTATTATTTAAGAAGTTAAATACCATTTTATTTAAAGATAGTACACTTCCAGCTAATGCTCCATTTTCAAGTCTAGCTTCATTACCCTTAACTATGACTTTCTGACCTCCAAGAGCATAATTTCCATCTTCAAGACCACCAGCTTCTATAGAATCTGTTATTAAAATCAGTCTTTCTTTTCCTTTATTGTTCAATATAAATTGAAATAAATCTTTATTTATATGGATTGTATCTGCTATTAGTTCACTATATACATTAGTTGTAAGTGCTGCACCAACAACACCTGGGTCTCTATGATTTAAACCAGTCATTGCATTGAACATATGAGTTACATTTGTTACCCCTAAGTTTATAGCTTCTTTAGCTTGCTCATAATTTGCATTACTATGACCAATAGATAAAACTATATCTGTACATCTTTTTATTTCTCTAGTAAAATCAAAGTCAATATCTTTTTCTGGAGCATAAGTTATAACTTTTATAACATCTTTATATTCTTTGATAAATTCATATTTTGAATTTATTATAAATTTTTCATTTTGTGCTCCTTTATAATTTTCATTTATAAAAGGACCTTCTAGGTGTGCTCCTAATACTTGTGCTCCTTCAAGCTTTCTCTTTTGAGCTTTTTTAATAACTTCAAGTGCATCATAGACATGTTCTTTATCCATAGTCATTGTAGTTGGAAGAAAAGATGTTACTCCATGTCTCATTATTGACTTTGAAATTGTTTCAATAGATTCATCAGTTGAATCCATTGTATCTTTTCCCATGTTTCCATGTATATGAATATCAATAAGCCCTGGAGATATATATTTTCCATCAGCATCTATAACTTCACAATCTTTTGGTATGCTATCAGCTATATCAATTATTTTTTCATCAAATACTAATACTTTATTTTCCAAGATTTGATTTTTTAATATTATCTTTCCATTAATTAAACATTTCATATTATTCACCTACTCACTCAATACTATTTCATATTGATATTTATCTGTTCTAAATATTGATATGGTATATTCTATAGGGCTACCTTCTCTATTATAGGAATTTCTATGAAGTTTAAGAGCTAAAGCACCTTCTTCTGTTTCAAGAAGTTTACTTTCTTCATCTGAAAGTATTACTGGCTCCATTACTTGTTCAGCTTTTTGTATCTTATAGCCATATTTTTCATTTAAAACTCTATATAGTGAAGAATTATCTAATATCCCTTTTGTAAGACCCTTACACATTTCTTCTGACAGATATACTATTTCTAATCCAAATGGCTCTCCATCAGTATATCTAAGTCTAACAATCTTATATATATTTGTAGTATTATCACTTATTCCAAGTTTTCTTTTAACTAAATCATCTGGCAGTTCCATCTCAAAGGATAATATATCCGTTTTTATGTCTACTCCCTTTTCTTTCATGACATCAGTAAAACCTTTTACATTTGAAAACTGATACTTCTTTTTTTGCTTTGCAACAAATGTCCCTTTACCTTGTACCCTATAAAGAAGTCCTTCTGTAACTAATCCAACAATAGTTTTGTTTACTGTCATCCGACTCACATTTTGTATGTTACAAAGTTCTCTTTCTGGCATTATTGCATCACCCTCTTTAAGTTCACCAGTTTCTATCATTTCTCTTATTATTGAACTTAATTGAGTATGCAATGGTATGTTACTAGATTTATTTACTATTTTCATATAGTCACCACTTTTCGATATGGTATATACCAATTTTGGTATATACCAATTATACTTTAAAAGAAATTTTATTTCAATAGTTTTTAACTTATTTTGTAAAAATTTTAGTAAAACCTAAAGACAAAAAAGAAATTGGAGTTTATACTATATAAGAAGCTAGAGAATTGAAAAATACATAAATAACTACATTATTTATTGTAAATTTCACTAATACTAATATAGATACTGTGACAAACTACTACATAAGTATATTATGGCTAAATTATAAATATAAAATGAGAGGATGATTTTAATTTGATAAAAATAGGTGATTTTAATAAACTTACAGTAAAAAGAAAAACTGAATTTGGATATTTTTTGGATGGACAAACTAATAACACAAAGGATGATATACTTCTTCATAACAGATTGATTGGAAAAAATGAAATAAATATAGGTGATGAAGTAGATGCTTTCATATTTAAAGATTCTGATGACAGAACTGCTGCAACTTTAATACCTCCTTTAGCTAAGGTTGGAGATGTAGCACATTTGAAAGTAGTTGATAATACAGATATTGGGACTTTTATAGATATGGGACTTCCTAAAGACATACTAGTTCCTTTTAAGGCTAAGACTTATCCATTGTTTAGAGATGAAAAGTATTTATTTTATATATATTTAGACAAAAGTGAAAGAATTGCCGCAACTACAGATATAGATTCATACTTATTAACAGACCATACTTATAATGTTGGAGATATTGTAACTGGAGTTGTATATGGATTCCAAACTAATAACTCTGCAATGATATGTGTAGATAATAAATATGCTGGTGTAATCCTTCATAATGAGTACTTTACTGAATTAAAAGCTGGTGATGTTCTTGAAAACTTGCATGTTATAAAAATATATGATGATGGTAAGTTAGGGCTTTCTCCTAGAGGAAATAGAAAAGATGAACTTGATACTTTAGAAAATAAGATTTTAAGTTATTTAGAAGGTTCTGATGGATATATGAGATTTAATGATAAGTCTGACCCTAAAGATATTTCTATCTTATTTAATTCAAGTAAGAAAAATTTTAAACGAGCTCTTGGAGTGCTTATGAAAAAAGGATTAATTTATCAAGATGAAGAAGGAACTTATCTAAAGTAGAGTATTTAAAATATCTTAATTTAAATGCTCATACTGTCATATAATGTTTATATTTACATTATCTTTATATAAATTTTGTAACAAAATAAAAATTTTATAATATAAAAAACGAAGCAAAAATGAAAAATATTTTCTATTTTATATTTGCTTCGTTTTTTTAATTTAAATTAATAGCCATATTTATTGTGCATTTATTGAATCTATTATATCTAGTTCACAAATCTTTTTAATTGGTTTTCTTACTGATAATAGAGTTATTATTATCATAGTTAGTACAGTGATAAGTAGCAAATTAGAAGGTACTTGCCACTCTAAATGAAACATTGAGCTTACTAATGATATAAACATATACCTATGTAACATTAACCCTAGTATGCTACCTAATAAACAGCCACTCACTGCATATGAACTTGCCTCTACTATCACCATTTTTCTTAATTGTTTGTTGGATATACCTACTGCACGCATAATACCATAGTAATTCTTTCTACTTGTAACACTTATATTCATGCTATTTATGATATTAAACATGCTTATAATCGCAATAATAAACACAAATCCATATACAAATGTTGCCATAGTATAAAACGAATTTTTGACCTCAAAGTTACTTTGTCTTTTATCTCTAACCTCTAAATTATCATCTACTACACTTCTTATATTTTCAATTAAATCTCTAGGAGCATTTTTATCAACTTGAGTGTCAATTATTATATAATTCTTTATACCTGTTATAGCTGTAAAAGTATTTTCAGATGTTATAATATTTCCAATATATTCATCTTTAGCATCAAATGGAATTGAGGAAAGTATACCTCCTACCTTTAACTCTTTTTCAGAATTTCCATCTTCAATATATATCTTATCTCCTATGTCAAATCCATGCCCCTCTTCTACTAAAGCAATATTTTCTGACTGTAATTTATCTTCATTAATTTCTCCTTTTAATAGATATTTTTTTGCCCAATGAAATTGATGCTTTTCATAAGAAATTAATTGTGATTTTGTCTTCTTCCCATTATATATAGCTTCTACATCTGTCACCATTCTACCATATACTTTCTTTATTCCTTTGATATTACTTATTTCATTAATATCTTCCTTGGTTAAAATAGACCTAAAATTAGGTTCAACAATAGATATATGAGAGGCTTCTGGCTTCATAGGCTTAAGCCCTTGATACATAAGATCTATAAACACACTAAACCCTAAAAATAGTATAATACTAATAGCAAATGAAGAAGTCATAAATACAAAAGATTTCTTTCTTGAAAAAGCATGATTTAATCCCATAGCAATCTCAATTTTAGAACTTCCTGTATTTGCAACTTTACTTGTCTTTCCATTGTTTAAAATTTCTTTGGACATCAGATTCCCACGTACAGCACTAAGCGGAGATACACGAGAAGCTTTTTTTGCTGGAACAATAGCTGATAATATCACAGTTAAAAATCCTACAATTATTCCAAATGCAATCCCAATAAAACTAACTTTTATTGGCATCGAACTGAATAACTCATTAACATGTTTAAGAAATATAGATGATATAATAGTTACAATACTTCCTAACACTAGACCTATTGGAATAGCTTTTACACTTAAAATTAAACTTTCTAAAACAACAAATTTTTTAACTTGATGTTTTGATGCCCCTAGACAACGTAACAGACCAAAAAATTTAATTCTCTCAATCACACTCATATTGAAACTATTATATATCATGATAATACTTGCTACTAAAACAAGTACAAAAAGTAATCCTGCTGTTAAATACAGTGGTTTAGAAAAGTCAGAGTCACCTTGACCTATGATAGAAAGTAATCTTTCATTTTTACCAATTTGTTTATCACTTAAATTGAAGGTATTTTTAATATCAGAAGTAGCTTTTCTAATATTAGCCTTTTCTTTAAATGTAATATAATAATCGTATGTTTCTGATTTTTTGATAGCTTGTGTACCCAATATTGAAAGTATTAATCCATGCTTATCTGTAGCTCTTAAGCTTAATATTGATGAATATTCACCTACTATCTTATAATTTTTATTTCTACCATCTGCTAATTTTATTTTAATAAAATCCCCTATTTTTAGATTAAATCTTTCAACTGCATCCTCATCTATTAAAGTTTAATTCTCCCCAATAGGATAACGACCCTTTATTATTTCTAAGCTAAATTGTTTTGCTAATTCTTCATCTAAACCTTGTATCAATATTTCCTTTGATTTAAACTCTCCATTGTCAACGACTTGCCCCCTACCATGGTGAGCTATATCTACTCTACTATTTATTTCTGATATAGACTTTTCATCAAGATTTTTAATTACTATGTGCCAATTTCCATCATCTTTAATAAATTGTATCTTTTGACATTGTATAGCCATATCTGCAAGCCCAAAAATAGCAGTCAGCGAATTGAAAATGATGATTTTGTAGTGGAATTTGACTTGAGGTAGAAAAAGACATGGATAGAGAAACTGAATATAAATAACATATTTTAGATTTTACAATTTGAAATAACTAAACTACCAGCAACAAAACAGGTGGTATGCTATAGAACATACCACCACTTATTGTTAACACCACTTTTCATGGTCTGAATGTAACTAATTTTCCATAAAATTATTTCCAGCGTTTTAATGTTGGAAAGAAATTGTTCATCATTGTTCTTGCCTCATCTTCACTCATATCCTTATTACTTTGAAGCATATGAGGGATACAAACTTCTATCATCTCTTCCATACTTATATCAGCTGTAAACTCACCATCTTTAAAACAATAACTACAATAATCAGTACTTTTACTTCCATCTTTATTTGTCCCATATAATTCATCAGTTTGTCCCATTGGCATAGCACAACATTGGCAAAATTTAGTTTCTTCCATTTTAAACCACTCCTTATATTTTTCTTTGGCTCCTAACCATATTTAAATTATATCAAGACTAATATGACATTATTGTGTCATATTAAAAATAAAAAGACTAATAAAATCACCCCACTGGACATAATTTCATTAGTCTTTTTTTACTTTCTTAATTTTTACTATTTTAGAAAAAATTATATTCTATTTACTTTAGTTTTTATTGCTGCTTCTTTAACTGCCTTAGCAACATTTTTTACTACATTCTTATTAAATACATCTGGCAATATATACTCTGGGCATATTTCTTCATCACTTATTGTATTGGCGATTGCATATGCAGCGGCTATCTTCATCTCTTCATTAATTTCTTTAGCCTTAACATCAAGTGCACCTCTAAATATTCCAGGGAAAGCCAAAACATTATTGACTTGATTAGGGAAATCTGAACGACCTGTTCCCATTATGAATGCTCCACCTAGTTTAGCTTCTTCTGGCATTATCTCTGGAGTAGGGTTTGCCATAGCTAATATTATTGGCTTTTCAGACATACTTTCAACCATTTCCTTTGTAACAGCTCCTGGACCTGAAACACCTATAAATACATCTTTTCTTTTTATAATATCTTTTAAAGAACCTTTTTCATTTCTTATATTTGTTACTTTTAACATTTCTTTTTGAACATAATTTAGATTTTCTATACTAGCTTCCAATGCACCACTTCTATCACACAATATTATATTCTTAACATTCATATTAAGTAGTATCTTTGCTATAGCTATACCAGCAGCTCCTGCTCCATTTATAACTATTTCCAAATCTTCTATTTTTTTATTCTCAATCAATTTTATTGAATTTATTATAGCAGCTGCAACTATTATTGCTGTTCCATGCTGGTCATCATGAAAAACAGGTATACTCAAAGATTTTTTTAATCTTTCTTCTATCTCAAAACATCTTGGAGAAGATATGTCTTCCAAATTTATTCCTCCAAATACAGGCTCCATCAACTCCACAGATTTAACTATCTCATCTATATCAGTAGTCTTTAAACAAATCGGAAAAGCATCTACATTTGCAAATTGTTTAAATAATATAGCCTTACCTTCCATGACAGGTATAGATGCTTCAGCTCCTATGTTACCTAATCCAAGCACAGCACTTCCATCACTGACTACTGCTACTAGATTACCTTTTGAAGTGTATCTATAAACATCCTCTTGATTTTCATGTATTTTTAAACAAGGTTCTGCAACACCTGGCGTATATGCTGTTGATAAATCATCCTTAGTTTTAATTTCTACTTTGCTTTGTACATTTATTTTCCCTTTATTAACTTCATGCATTTCTAATGCCAATTTTGCATAATCCTTAGACATTTATTTTCCTCCTTAAAATATATACAACCATTTTTTAACTTTGATATTCACATAAATTTCTAAACTTTATTTACATTCATAAATTGCTCTACCTTGCTCATATATATTATTTCCATAGCTGTCTATTGCTACTGTAAGCCTAAGGTCTTCTACTACAATCTTTCTTATAGCTTCAGCTCCTAAATCTTCATATGCAATAATTTCACATGACTTTATTGAATTTGAGATATATGCTCCAGCTCCACCTATTGCAGCAAGATAAACCGCTCCATATTTTTGCATACCTTCTATAACTTCATCACTTCTTTTTCCTTTACCTATCATCAATCTAAGACCTCTCTCCAAAAGAGGTATAGTCAAATCATCCATTCTATAACTTGTTGTTGGTCCAGCTGCACCTATAACTTCTCCTGGCTTTGTAGGGGTAGGACCCACATAATATATTCCTTGACCATATACATCAAAGGGTAATTCTTCACCTTTATTTATACAATCTATCAATCTTTTATGAGCAGCATCTCTTGCTGTATAAAGTATACCACTCAAACTAATTGTATCTCCACAATTTAATTTTGCTATATCAATCTCACTTACAGGTGTAGTTATTTTTATCATTTTATTTTCCTCCTAAATTACTACCTTTTTATGTCTTGATGCATGGCAGTTTATATTTACAACAACAGGAAGACCTGCTATATGTGTAGGAAAAGTTTCTATATTTAAGCCCAAAGCTGTTGTAGTACCACCTAAGCCTTGAGGTCCTATACCAAGTTTATTAATAGATGCCAATAATTCACTCTCAAGTTTTGCTATATTTTCATCTTTATTAAATTCACCAAGTTCTCTAAAAAGTGCCTTCTTAGCTATTTGAGCACATTTATCCACAGTTCCACCTATGCCAACTCCAATTACCATAGGAGGGCATGGATTAGGTCCAGCTTCTGAAACTGTATCTATTATGAATTTTTTAATTCCTTCTAAGCCATCTGATGGTTTTAACATTTTCATCTTACTCATATTTTCGCTTCCAAACCCCTTGGCTGCAAATTCTATTTTAATCTTATCACCTTTTACCATATCATAATGAATAATAGCAGGTGTATTATCTTTTGTGTTCACTCTACTAATTGGGCTTACAACAGATTTTCTTAAATATCCTTCTTCATACCCCTGTCTTACTCCCTCATTTATAGCTTCAGTAAGTGTATCTCCCTCGATTACAACCTCTTGTCCTAATTCAACAAAAAATACAGCCATACCAGTATCTTGGCATATTGGTATATTTTTTTCTTTAGCTATTTCAGCATTTTCAACTAATATATTTAATATATTTTTTCCAACTTCACTCTTTTCACTTTTAACTTTCTCTTTTATACAACTTAGAACATCTTCTCCTAAGTATAGATTCGCTTCTATACAAAGTTTTTTTACTTGTTCAACAATTTGTTCAGAATTTATTTTCCTCAAGCGAACATCCCTCCATTAATTTATAAAAAC
This sequence comes from Clostridioides sp. ZZV14-6345, assembly GCF_020657775.1. Taxonomy (NCBI): domain Bacteria; kingdom Bacillati; phylum Bacillota; class Clostridia; order Peptostreptococcales; family Peptostreptococcaceae; genus Clostridioides; species Clostridioides sp. ZZV14-6345. The sequence goes on from NZ_JAGWCX010000016.1 coordinate 36,539, forward strand.
ATTCGTAATTATACTTACACTTTATCATTATTTTCAAAATTTCTCAATATTTTTGTACCAATTGCGTATAGGTAACTGCATATTTGTTTCAAAGTTATTATTCATTTTATTAACAATATAATACTTATTATTAAGCATACAACCCCTATATTTTATATATGATTCTTATTTTTTTATTACATCTACAAATTCTACTTGTATAAGTCTTTGTAAATCAAATGGCGATAGTTCTATTTGATAGCCTATTTTTCCTGCACTCACGATAATTGTATCTAAATTTTTTGCACTTTCATTTACAAAAGTTTTATAAAGTTTTTTCATACCTATAGGAGAGCACCCACCTCTAATATATCCTGTAAATTTATTTATATCTTTTACATGAATCATCTCTACACTTTTCTCTTTAGCTACTTTTGCAGCCTTTTTTAAGTCCAAGTTTTCATGTACTGGTATTACATATACATATATATTCTTACTAACTCCTTGAGTTACCAATGTCTTATACACTTCATTTACATCTCTTCCTATATCATGTGCTACCTCAACACCATCTACATGTTCACTTTTCACTTCATAAGACATTACTTTATAATCAATCTTATTTGAATCTAATATTCTCATAGCATTAGTCTTAACCATATCTTCACTTCCTTTTTATAAAATACGAACATTATACACCTTTTCGAATATTCTGTACTATTTTAATACAGTCTTATAGATTTTAAAATGACAGTATTATTATAACTCTATATCAAATTCAAAACTTCATTTTTTTCCAATTCCTTAGCATTTTTTAATATTTTTTTTATTCTAATTGGAGAATCTCCTAAAATAAATATTCTATCTGCTAAAAATAATGCTTCCTCAATATTATGAGTTACAAATAACACAGTTCTCTTTTCTTTTTTTAATATCTCTCTAAAATTATCCATTATAAGTTGTGTATTCTTTGCGTCAATAGATTTAAAAGGTTCATCCATTATAATGTTTCTTGATGGATATATAAAAGCTCTAGCAATATTTACTCTTTGTCTAAGACCTCCACTAAGCATCTGAGGATAAAATTTTTTATACTCACTAATACCAACCAATTCTAAATATTCATCACAAATTTTATTTAGTTGAGTTTTATTATAGTATTTATTTACAACTATCTTTATATTTTCTTCCACTGTTAACCAATCTATAAGCCTATCATCTTGAAATATGTAGCTAGCTTCCAACTTATTTCCCACTTTATTTAAATTTTCTTTGATATTTAGATTGTCAGTATCATTTTTAATAATTCCACTTAGTATATTCAAAAGCGTAGTTTTTCCACAACCAGATTTTCCAAGTATACAATTAACCTCATTGACATAAAAATCAATATTAAAATTTTTGAATATAATATGAGTATCGTATCTTTTATTTATATTCCCAATACTTAACTTTATCTTTTCCATAAAAAAGCTCTCCTTGCTAAAAACTTTTGAGCTATTTGCAAAATAGCAGAAATTAAAAGAACAATAATTATCCACGCAAATATTCCAGATGTATTAAAATTAATTTTTTCAGTTTGTATCATACTCCCAATACCATATGTAGGTTGACTATATACCTCTCCTGCTATAGCAACTTTCAAACTTAAAGAAAATGTTGATACTAGTATAGATATAATTTGAAATTTTATGGCTGGCAAATAAATTTTTAATACTTTATCTACAAATCTTATTTTATACACACTTGCCATTTCTAATAAGTTCTTGTCTATATTTAATATAGCCCCCAAAACGTTATCATATAATATAGGAAAAACTATAGAAAATCCAACTATAAAAGGCGTGCTATCTTTTTCAAACCAAATCAGTGCAAGTACCACCAGTATCATAGTTGGTATTGAACGTGCCAAAGCGTTGATTGGTTTTAATAGATTTCTAAAAAACCTATTTAAATAAGACATTATTGATAGTATAATAGCAAAAATCATAGCAAATAAAAAACTAAAAAAACATCTCCCCATAGAATAAAGTATATCTATGTAGAACGTAGAATTCAGTATGATTTCTTTAATGCTATTAAATACTTGACCTACTGTTGGTAAAAAAATATCATTATCAATTTTTAAAGCAATAATTTGCCATAAAAATAAGAGGATAACACAAGAAAGTGTTACCTCTAATTTATCTATAAACTGTTCTTTATTTTTTTTATTTTTCAACAAAGTATATTGCTTCATCTGGTACTTTGCCTCCTAATGTCTTATCATCAAAATTAGCCAATTTATCGTAGTAGTTTTTGTAATCTTTAGTCATATCCTTAACTGGAATATATTTCAAATTAGCTCTTTCAAGGGCTTCTCCTATTATCTTTGATTCAGTAGATATTTTTATTTTTTCAGAATATGCACCTAATTCTTTAGGATTTTTATTTGCCCAATCTATACTATTTGATAATTGACCTACAAAAGAATCTACAAAATCTTTATTATCTCTTAAAAACTCAGACTTTACAATTAATGTAGATTGAGGATAACCATCTTTTGAACCACTTACTTCTTTCCATGAATCGTTCAAACTTTTTATAATTTTTATATCTGGATTCTTAGACATCAAGGCACTAAGTGCAGGCTCTGGAACAATTCCTGTTTTAACTTTACCAGTAGCCAACAATGGTACCAATTCACTTGCTGAATTTACATAATTAAAATTTACATCTGAATAATTTATATCCATTTGTAACAAAAGGCTTTTTATAGTTATATCTGGAGTAAGTCCTTTTCCAGTGCATCCAACCTCTTTACCAACTAAATCAGAATAGTCTTTTATATCTTCTGTTGATACTAAATAAAGCGAACCCATTCCCACAGTTCCAACGATATTATATGCTGAAGTTTTATTATATGCTATTGCAGCCATGTTTGATGGAACTATAGCTATATCTACATCTTTTTTCATCACTCTAGTGGAAATCGCCTCAGGTGTCTTTTCAATGCTATATTTTGTTTCATATCCATCTTTAATCTCTGGATTTTCATTTGCAAGTTTAGCTATTGCTACTGCTGGTAATCCATCTGGAACAGCTACTTTTACTTCTTTAACAACTGATAACTCTTTTTTTGGAGTTTTATCTTCTTTCGATGTACATCCTCCCAAAAAAATCACACTCAATGCTACTAATAATATTATAGAAATATACTTTTTCATCTCTTCCTCCCAAAGCTAACATCTTATAAAATAATTATATTTATTTATATTAATTTCTGTTAATTTATCGAATAATCCTTCTTCTTTAAATATTTTTATTTATATTCTAATACTTTTTCTTTTTCTTAGTTGAACTTTTTTGTTGATTTTTATTAGTTCTGTTATTTGTATTACCTCTTTTGTTTTTATTTGCACCTTTAGATGTATTTTTTTTAGAATTATTTCTATTAAAATAAGGCTTCTCATCTTTTGGTTTTATCAAGCATCTATGCCCAAAACCTATTAGGTCTTCTCTTCCTGCTTCAACTAGTGCAGAATATACTAAATCATAATTTCTAGGTGCTCTATACTGCAATAAAGCTCTTTGCATTGCCTTATCACGTTTTGATTTAGGTACATAAACTGGCTGCATAGTAAGTGGGTCTATACCTGTATAAAACATGGTTGTTGACAGAGTTCCAGGAGTTGGGTAAAAGTCTTGAACCTGTTCTGGTTGATAGTGAGTATCTCTTAAATACTCAGCTAACTCTATAGCACTATTTAATGTAGAACCAGGATGACTAGACATTAAATACGGTATCAAATATTGCTTTTTACCTAATTCTTCATTTATAGCAAAAAACTTCTGTCTAAACTTATCATAAGTTTTTCCTGCTGGTTTTTGCATATACTTTAAAACTTCTTCAGATATATGTTCTGGTGCTACCTTCAGTTGACCACTTACATGATGCTCTATCAACTCTCTAAGAAACTTATTATTCTTGTCTGCCATTACATAATCGTATCTAATTCCAGAACGTACAAACACCTTTTTGATTTTAGGTAATTTTCTTACAGCTCTAAGTAAGTGTAGATATTCACTATGGTCTGCATCTAGATTTTTACATGGTGATGGCGATAAACACTGTCTATTTTTACAAGCACCTTTAGTAATTTGTTTGTTACAAGCTGGTCTTCTAAAATTAGCTGTTGGACCTCCAACATCATGTATATACCCTTTAAAATCATCTAAATTTGTTATTCCTATTGCTTCGTCAATAATTGATTTTTCACTTCTACTTTGTACTGCTCTTCCTTGATGAAATGTTATTGCACAAAATGAACAACTACCAAAACATCCTCTTGAACTTACTATACTAAATTTTACTTCTTCTATAGCTGGTATACCACCAAATTCTTCATATACAGGATGGTATGTCTTTTGATATGGCAATCCATATACTTCGTCTAATTCTTCCCTACTAAGTGGTTTCTCTGGTTTATTTTGAACCAAATACTTACTTCCATGAGGTTGAACAATTATATTCCCTCTAAATGGGTCTTGTTCATCATACTGAATTTTAAAAGCCTCTACATACTTCATTTTATCTTCACATATTTCTTTATATGATGGAATTAATATATATTTATCATATATTTCTTCCAATGTATCTGCAATATAGCATGTCCCATCAATATGTCTAATATATTTTGGGTCATATCCATCATTAAGTGCATTGGCTACTTCTACAATCTGCTTTTCACTCATACCATAAACTAATAAATCTGCTCCACTATCTATTAACATAGATTTTCTAACCTTATCACTCCAATAATCATAGTGTGCAAATCTTCTTAAACTAGCTTCAATTCCACCTATTACTATTGCAACATCACTGTATGCTTCTCTTATTTTATTACAATATACTATAGTAGCTCTATCTGGTCTATGACCCATTTTCCCACCTGGAGAATACATATCCTTTTCTCTATGCTTTTTACTTACAGAATAATGATTAACCATTGAATCCATATTTCCTGCATTGACCAAAAAACCAAGTCTAGGTTTTCCTAGCTTCATAAAATCATCTGTAGTCTTCCAGTTTGGTTGAGCTATTATCCCAACCTTGTACCCAGCCTTTTCTAAAACTCTAGATATTATTGCTGTACCAAAACTATGATGGTCTACATATGCATCTCCTGTAACTAGAACAAAATCTAATTCTTCCCATCCTCTATCTATCATATCTTGTTTACTTATTGGTAAAAACTTATTTTCCATATTATCACCTGCTCAATATATATTTAACAAATATTTTTCTTATACAAAAGTATCGTTTAATTTTGTTCTTAACGCTTAATTATATCATAAAAAATACTTAAAGCCACAACTTAAATGATTTATATAGACTTTTTAAGTCTAATAAGTTCAAATTGTGATTTTAAGTAAATCTATAATACAGTATTTTAAACATTTTCTTCGGATTCAATGCTACTTACTTCACTTCCAAAGATTAAACATGCATCTTTACCATCAAACCATTTCAAAGTAGTTGTAGTTATATTTGCCTTCACATCAAACTTTCTATTACGCATAAATGATTTACAAGTATCATCACCATCTTTTAAATCTCTCATAGGACATTTTTTACAAGGTTTATTTTGAATACGCATTTTTAATAAAAACATACTAAGTGTTTTAGATATAAAAGTCAGTGTATTCACTTCATCATTAGTCCACATACGATTGTATGAACATTCATCAAATCCTACGAACCCTCTAAATTTATTACCTTCTAAAATCTTACATTGTAATATTGAACGTATACCCTGTGGCTTAAGTCTTTTTTTCACATCACTACCTAAATTATCAATCACCTCTTCATCACTTATATTGTTCGAGTTTCCAATGAATTTAGCAATAGATTCAAGCATGTCAAATTGACCACTAAGTCTTGTCTTTAGATTAACTATATTATGTTCTGTAAACTCTGACAAATATATCTGTGTGGTTTCTTTTAATTTATTATCCAATTTAAACTTAATAAACTTAAACTTGAAAATAGCTCCACAGGTTAAAATAATTATAATAATAAACAAGATGCTAATACCCAGGATTCTTGGCTTTAGTCTGTTCATCATACTCACATCCTCATTATATAATTATATTATTTACTTATCTTGCAAACCTTTGTATTTATTTAGATTCTTTATTCATATTTTTATGATTTTTCAATATACAATTACCTTCCTCTTATATTAGAGTTAAATAACATGCCTTCAGATTTATTTGTAAAATCTTTATTCTTAATTAGTATTAAAAACTCTAATTTTGCGTTTGGTTTATCAAAAATTGATAACGTAATATACTCATTATTATTCATTCCTTTTCTAATTAATTACTATCCCCTTAATTTCACAACAAAAAAATACTAACTATTCCTTATAAATACTACTTTTTTTATAATTGTAATGAAAACATATGATAATCTTATTATATAATATGTATTTAATTTTTTTTAAATATATAAATACAATTATATAACTTTCCATTCTAAATTATAACATAGAATATCACTACCTATATCTTAAAATTATCCATTTTCAAAAAAGGCAACTATTATTAATAATCTTAACTTCTAAAATTTATATTTCACATATAACTCAAAAAAAACAAGGGCTAAAAAGTGTAAAATTCACTTTTTAGCCCTTTATTAATTATTCGTTTATTTCATGTAGAAATAGACCACATCTTACTTTAGGTTCAAACCATGTTGACTTAGCTGGCATTATCTTACCTGCATCTGCTACTCTTATTAAATCCTCAATACTAGTAGGATACATTGCAAACGCTACCTTCATATCTTCATTAACTCTTTTTTCTAATTCTTCAAGACCTCTAATTCCGCCGATAAAATCAATTCTTTTATCTACTCTAGGATTATCAATTCCTAAAATAGCATCAATAACATAATCTTGTAATATAGAAATATCTAATGAGTCAACAGGGTCTTCTATTTCTAATAAATTTTTATTTGCTTTCATTTTGTACCATTTATTACCTAAATACATTCCGAAAGTTCCTTTTTTGTCAGGTTTATATTTTTCTTTTCCTTCTATTTCTTCTAGTTCAAAATTTTCTTTTATTTTATTTATAAATTCTTCCTCACTTAAACCATTTAAGTCTTTGATAACTCTATTATAATCCAAAACCATTAAATTCTCATCTGGTGCAATCATTGCTATAAAGTAATTAAATTCTTCTTTTCCAGTATAATTTGGATTTTTAGATCTCATTTCTTTAGCTACATTTTCTGCTGAAGCTGTTCTATGATGACCATCTGCAATGTATAGATAATCTAATTTCCCAAATTCATCTACTAAGTTACATATTATATCATCATTATCAATCTTCCATACTGTATGCTCTATCTTGTCATCTGTTATAAAATCATATAAAGGTTCATTATTATCCATAAAATCATTGATTATATCATCTATCAATCTTTGATGTTTATAAGTTACAAGTATAGTTCCCGTATTAGCATCACAGTATTTTATGTGTTTTGTTCTATCAATTTCCTTTTCTGGTCGAGTGTACTCATGTTTTTTTATTGTTCCATTTAAGCTTTCATCAACTGATATACATGCTACTATACCAACTTGAGCTCTACCATCCATGATTTGTTTATATATATATATACACTCTTTGTCATCTTTTACTAGAATTTCTTGTTTTCGAAACTCATCTAAATTTTCTCGTGCTTTTAAATAAACTTTTTCATCATATAAATTTATATTTTCATCTAAATCAATTTCTGATTTATCTATATGCAAAAATGAATATGGATTCCCTTCTGCAATTTTTCTAGCTTCTTTACTATTCATAACATCGTAAGGAAGTGCTGCTACTTTATCTACTATATATTTGTTTGGTCTAATCGCCTTAAATGCTTTAATCGTTGCCATTACTAATTTCCTCCTAATTATATAAAATATTTTATAATGCTACCCCTATTAGATTGTTGAAGTCAAGAAAGAAATCTTGAATCACAGTTACTATTTCTTCTCCTATTCTTTCTTGAGCTTCTACTGTAGATGCCCCAATATGAGGTGTAGGAGAAACTCTTGGATGATTTACTAAGTCTAGATTTAAAGTAGGTTCTTGTTCATAAACATCTATAGCTGCTGCTGATAATTTACCTTCATCTAATGCTTTTAGTAAATCTTTTTCATCAACTAAACCACCTCTTGCACAGTTTATTAAATAAGCCCCCTTCTTCATCTTATTTATTTCTTTTTCAGTTATTACTGCCCCCTTATTCTTATCAAATGGTATGTGTAAAGATAAGAAATCTGCCTTTTCTAAAACTTCTTCCATATCACAGAATCTATAATTGTTAAAGCCTTGTGCTTCACCCATTATGTCAGTATATATAACATCCATACCTAATAATTCTGCTCTCTTTGCAACTTCTTTTGCAATTCTTCCAAAACCTATAAGTCCAAGTGTCTTTCCATTAATTTCTGTACCTTTGTATTTTTTCTTTTCCCATTTTCCATCTCTCATAGTTACATTGGCAGTATTTATGAATCTTGCAAGAACAAATAATTGACCTATTGTAAGCTCTGCAACAGATATACTACTTGCATTTGGAGTATTCATAACTTTTATACCTTTAGCTTGAGCATATTTAACATCTATGTTATCTAGTCCTACTCCACCTCTTACTATCAACTTCAACTTTTTGCCCTCTAATGCTTTATCTATTACATCCTTAGTAACTTTAGTAGCTGAACGTACTACAAGTACATCAACATCTTTAAGTTTGTCTCCTAAAACATCTTTTTCATAAAATTGCTCTATCACATTAAAATTTAACTCTCTCAATTTTCTCGCTGCTTCTTTCTCTATTCCATCAGTAATTAATATATTATACATAGCAAACTCCTCCAATTTTTATTCACTTAATTTTCCCAATTTTTATTTTTTAAAGTATTTTCATCAATAAAACACTTTGTTTAATTCAACTTTCTGTTTATATAATTTTCAAAATATTTTTTATTAAAATCATATCAAATTTTCTTATTGTTTGTTAAAAATTTAATATGTAATTTTTATAAAATATAGTTAATTATATATTATAAATTTTTCTTAAAATATACATATTTTTATAATATTATTTATTAAAACCTAATATATCATCAATATTATCTAATAATTCTTGTACATCTTCGACAGTATAGTCACCCATATGTGAAATTCTAAAAGTTTTTTCTTTTAAATCTCCGTAGCCATTTGCTATTTGGAATCCTCGTTCTTGTAATTTGGAATTTAAATTTGATACACTAATACCTTGAGTATTTTCTATAACAGTAAGTGTATTGGATAAGTGATTTTCATTGGTAAAAATTTGGAAGTGTTTTTTAGCCCAGTTTCTAACTAAGTTTGCCATGTCTTCATGTCTGTTGAACCTGTTATCTAGGCCTTCATCTAATATATTATCTAATTGGAAATCTAAAGCGAACATGTGAGAAAGAGATGGTGTTGAAGGGTATTGGTAGTTTTTCTTGATTAAGTATTCATACATTGCTAACAAATCAAGATATACTCCTCTAAAAGGTACTTGCTTAGCTCTATCGATTGCTTTTTGAGAAAATGTGCAAATAGACATTCCTGGTGGTAATCCCAGTGCTTTTTGTACTGATGTTATACAAATATCTATTCCAATCTTATCAACCTCGACTTTTATTCCACCGGCTGAACTTACAGTGTCTACACAGTAGACCACATCTTTATACTTTTTAACAACTTCTCCAATTTCTTCTATTGGATTTCTTATTCCAGTTGAAGTTTCATTGTGAGTTACAGTTATCAAATCGTATTCTCCGGTAGAAAGCACCTTATCAACCATTTCTGGTGTTGTTGCCTCTCCTAATTCAACTTTAAATATATCCGCTGGGACATTATTAGCCACTGCCATTTTGTACCATCTATCACCAAAGGATCCACAGGAAAATACTGCTGCCTTTTTGGATGTACAGGAACGAATGGAGCCTTCCATTAAACCAGTTCCGGATGACGTGGATAAAAGTATCGTGTTGTTTGTATAGAATAGTTTTTGCATTTTTTCACTTATACTCTTTTGAAGTATAGATGCATCTTTTCCTCTATGTCCTATCATTGATGTAGCCATCTTTTGCAAGACTTCTTCTTTAACATCAATAGGACCAGGAATAAATAATTTCTTACTCATTATAATTCCCCCCTTTTTAGTTTGTAATATGGATAGCGTTTTTACTGTCCTTATTTTTAATAACTATAATATCAAGCTGAATTAACTATGTCAACACATAATTTATTTTTTATATATAATTTATTTTATATATTTTATGAAAACATTCATTTTATACCTTTTCATAAGTTTGAATATTACGAATTTATTCTTCAAAAAAAATATGCTTTTTACCTATATAAATTTATTTTTTTAGCATGTAAATTTAACGCTATTACGATAAATCTTTTTAGTATAACCAATTTATTTTTATCTTGTATTTTTATTGTATTTTTTAATTTTAAGTTTTTAAAATATAAAATTTATGTTTTAAAATATAAAATTTTTATTTAATCAAAGTTCAATATATTCCACTTTTTCTTTCGATTCTTCAAAAAACCATTCTTCATTAGAAAAATCACCTTCTGCAATTTGCCCAATAGGCATTTTCATGTACTTTCCAGTTGCTGTTACTGCTATATCTCCATTTGGTAGAATTATTTCACCTGTACCTTCAAATAATTTTCTGTTTTCTTTAGTTATTCTTCCAACAACTTTTATAGTGGCATCTGTTGGTACTGGTTTCTTATATTTCAATTCTAATGATACTGTCACTCCCCATATTTGGTCATCATTTATACTTACAGCTCTTCCAATAGTCTCATCTAATATTGCAGCAGACATACCTCCATGAACTCTCCCAGGATAACTTTGATGCCAATCCTTTGTATTACAAATTGATACAAGTTCCCCATTTTCAAGTTCATAAAAATCTGCTTTAAGTCCTAACTCATTTTGTGTTCCACAAACTAAACAAGATTTGCTACTATTTTGCTTCTTCAAAACTTTATACTTTGCCAAAAAATCCATCTCCTAACCGACATTAGTAGTCGCTTAATATTAAATAATTCTAAAATATATTATATAATATTAATAAAATCACTGCAAACTTCTAATAATAAAAATAGGCTACTTCAATATGATAAGTTTAATTTAAAGTATTATTTTCCAAAAAATAACTTTATCAAAATAGAAACTCAAAGTAGATATAAGCCTCTTTTTCGTTATTAAAATAGTAAAAATATATTTTACTTAATATAAAAAAGAGCGTCTCATTAACTAATAAAGTTTATTTTGAGACACCCCTCATAAAACAAATTATATTACAATAGATTTTTACTAATTCTACAAGTTATATATTTAAATTATATTATTCAAATTAAACTATAATTCTAAATTTCATTTACTATTAATTCGCCCATTTCTCTTGTTCCTACAACATTTCCCACACCATTATAGATATCAATAGTTCTATAACCTTTATTGAGTACACTTTGTACAGCATCTTCAATACACTTAGCTTCTTCTTCTAAGTTAAAACTATGTCTTAACATCATGCTTACAGATAGAATAGTTGCAATTGGATTTACAATATCTTTTCCAGCTATATCAGGCGCACTTCCATGTATTGGTTCATATATACCAAAACTATCTTCTCTAAGTGATGCTGATGGTAACATACCTATAGAACCCGTAATCATAGATGCTTCATCAGATATTATATCTCCAAATATATTATTAGTCACTATTACATCAAATTGGCTAGGGTCTTTTACAACTTGCATAGCAGCATTATCAACATACATATGTGACAGTTCTACATCTTCAAACTCTTTAGCTAAGTCTTCCATTATACTTCTCCAAAGTCTTGAACTCTCAAGCACATTTGCCTTATCTACACTTATAAGTTTTTTATTTCTATTTCTGGCTATTTCAAAAGCTCTCTTACCAATTCTTCTTATTTCATTTTCGTTATATATTTCTACATCATAAGCATTTTCGATACCATCAATGATTTTTCTTCCACGTTCTCCAAAATAAATGCCCCCTGTTAATTCTCTTACAACAACAAAATCAATGCCTTTCTCAACTATATCCGTTCTAAGTGGTGAAGCTTCTTTTATACTTTCATACATTGTAGCTGGTCTTAAATTTGCAAATAAACCCAATGACTCTCTTAATTTTAAAAGACCAGACTCTGGTCTTTTATCTCCCTTACATTTATCCCACTTTGGTCCTCCAACAGCACCAAGCAATACAGCTTCGTTTTTTCGACAAGTTTCAACAGTTTTATTAGGTAGAGGTTCTCCAGTTTCATCAATCGCGCATCCTCCAGCTAATACATATTCACAATCGAATCTATGATTAAATTTACAACAAATTTTATTTAGAACCTTTATACCTTCATCTATAATTTCCGGTCCAACACCATCACCTTTTATGACTGCTATATTACAATTCATACTCCACTACCCCCTATTTGCTTTTATTGAGTTAATTAAGCCTTCATTTAATATAATATTTTGCATAAACTTAGGAAATGGTTCTGCTTTATATTCTTTTCCTTTTGTTATATTTTTTATCACACCTGTAGAAAAATCTACTTCTATATTATCCCCTTCATCTATGTTATTGGCAGCTTCTTCACATTCAAGTATAGGAAGCCCTATATTTATAGAGTTTCTAAAAAATATTCTAACAAAAGTAGAAGCAATCACACAGGATACTCCACTTTCTTTTATTACAATTGGTGCATGTTCTCTTGATGAACCACAACCAAAGTTTTTAGTTGCAACTATAATATCTCCTTTTTTTACCTTAGAGATAAATTTATCATCAATATCCTCCATACAATGCGTTGCTAGTTCTTTATAATCAGCTATATTTAAATATCTAGCTGGTATTATTACATCTGTATCTATATTGTCACCGAATTTAAAAACACTTCCATTGGCAATCATAAATTTTACCTCCCTTAAATTATTTCTGATGGTTTTGATATTTTTCCAGTTATAGCTGATGATGCTGCTACAGCTGGGCTTGCAAGATACACCTCTGAATCAACATGCCCCATTCTTCCTACGAAATTCCTATTTGTTGTTGAAATGGATTTTTCTCCTGCTGCAAGTATACCCATATGTCCCCCTAGACATGGACCACAAGTTGGTGTAGAAACTGCTGCTCCTGCCTCTATAAAAGTGGTAATATACCCTTTTTCTATAGCTTCAAGATATACTTTTTGAGTTCCAGGAAATATCATAACTCTAACTCCATCTGCTACTTTTTTGCCTTTCATTATCTCAGCTACTACTTCAAGGTCTGATATTCTTCCATTTGTACAAGAACCTATTACAACTTGGTCTATCTTTATATCCTTATCTATCTCATCTACTGTTCTAGTATTTTCAGGAAGATGAGGAAAGGCTACTGTTTCTTTTAGTTCGGCTAAATCTATTTCGTATACTTCATCATAGACTGCATCTTCATCTGCTTCATATATATTTACATCTTTTGTTATAGTTGAACACTTATGTGAATTTATATATTCCATAGTCTTATCGTCTACTGGAAAAATTCCATTTTTTGCTCCTGCTTCTATTGCCATATTACAAATAGTAAATCTATCATCCATAGATAAGTATTCTACTCCATCTCCACAAAATTCCATTGACTTATAAAGTGCACCCTGAACCTCCCATGACTAAAGTCACAGGGTTCCTGCTTCATAGAATTTTGCATACTAAAATATGTCTTACTAATTCTCCACAGGCTATCCCCATAGTTCCTACGGTTCTTACATAAGTTATTTATTTTGAATTGTTATTAGTCTTAATCCTTCTTTTAGTATATTTATACTTGCATTTATATCTCTATCGTGAGTTTCATTACAACTAGGACAAATCCATTCTCTTATATTTAAGTTCTTCACTTCCTCGTTTTTGTACCCACATTTATTGCATATTTGTGAACTTGCAAAGAATTTACCTACCTTTACACTCATAGGTGTTGGTAGTGATTGATTTCCATCTCTTAAATCGACACTACACCAAATTGGAGCCTTAAATATTTCATTGTCTGGCCATTTACGATTTGCTATTTGCATTTTACCATATCTTTTATACTTCCCATATTTCATGTTATTTCCCCCTTTTTATTTTTTGTATCCAGTATACCTTATATTGGCGCAATCCTACCTTATTTAATTCATAAGAATAAATGTCAATTTTATCATTAGAATAAAAATAACCTCATCTCTAATAAAATTAGAGACGAGGTTTTGCTCGCGGTACCACTCTATTTAGCTTTCTAAAAAGCTCCCTTAGTAATAGCCAATATAAATAATTATGATGACTATATTTCCTATAACGTGGAATTACTCCGATTATCCTAAGACTTAAATCTTAGGAAACAGCTCCTAGACAAGTTCAGAACTATCAACTACTAAATCACACCATACTTTAGCTCTCTGAAAGTTTCATTGTTCTTACTACTTCTATTCATCACTTTTTTAATCGTTTAAATTTTCTAAATATTCTGATTTAATAGTTATTAAATACACATTGAAATGTATTGTCAACACAAAAAATAATTATATTTATTTTTGATTTTTGATAAGCAATTTTATAAAACATGCTAACTATTGAAAATAGTATGATATTATGCCTTAAACTTTTTCATCTTTTCATCTAGGATATTTAATAATTTTTTTTCATCTTCCAAACTCAATGCACTTAATCTAATTTTATAATTAGAATCATCAGTATATATGTTTAATATTTTTTTTGCTACTTCTATTTTTTCTATTATTTTATAATTAAACTTTTGATTATGTTTCGATTTTATACTGAATATACATTGATTGTTTATTAATATTGAATGATTATCGAGAGTAAGGTATACTTTTCCCTCATATTTATTTGAAAAATCACGACCTTGTTTAAAAAGAAAAACTGCTGTTATTATACATAAAAGATACAAAATTGTCGTTGAATATATAAAAATTGTGGCTAAAATTATAAGTGCTAAGACCATATATATAGCCATTCCTTTTTTAAAATAACCATTGTCATAATAATTCATATAGATAAACTTGTTTTTACTCAAAATTTTTCACTCCCACGATTCTAAAAATTCACATCAAAAAACTCTATAATTTCATCTTCATGATAATTTATGACTAATTCATCTGGAAAATCTACTGATTCTAAAACTTTCTCTGCATTTTCAAATTCTCCTATAGAATAACATATATGAGAGTCAGTACCAAGAATTACTCTTACACCATACATTTTACATAATGTTAGCATATGACTTGCATTTTCCCAAGTTCCAGTCCTATGAGAGTTTGAACTTAATGATGAATTATTTATTTCTAAAAGGATATTTTTATCTTTAGCTTTCTTTACTATAGGTTCATAATCTAAAGGATACCTACTATCATCTGGGTGTCCAATTATCTTTACCTTGTGTTTATCCATCACATTTAAAATAGCATTTGTATTTTCTTCTTTTGTACCAGAAGCTATACAAGGTCTATGCAGGCTTGCAATTATATAGTCCAAGTGTTGCAACATATCTTCTTGAACATCCAAATTCCCATTATAATCCATTATATTACCTTCTATACCCCTAAGAATCTTTACATCTTCTACTTTACGTGGAAGTAAATGTAGATTATAAAAATAAAATGGATGTGGCCCTCCAGGCATATTAGGTCCATGGTCTGATATTCCTAGATATTTTATATTTTTCTTAATTGCTTCTTCAACATTTTCTTTGAAAGTACTATGTGCATGTCCACTTATTAGAGTGTGACAATGTACATCCATAATAGACTTTTTCATTAAATTTCCTCCTAATATCTTATATAAGTTTTTGAAAATAGCTAAAGGGCTATTTCAAAACTAAAGCTGTCATAATAGACAGAGTAACGTTTTAAAACAGCCCCATTTTTAATTGTTTTACACTTCTAAATCTTTAAATTTATCTTTAAATAACTCTCCAATACTTCCTAAAAATTCTTCTACTTCTAAGTATTCTGTTATATCTTCTTCTGGCTCTCTAGTTGCCTCTTTTATTGAAACTAACATTCTTTTAGTCTTTGGTTTAAAATCAAGAATTTTAACTTTAACTTCATCTCCAATATTCACAATATTAGTAACTTTAGCCACTCTAGTATCACTCAATTCAGATATTGGTAAATACGCGTCTACACCTTCTTTAATTTGAACAAAAGCTCCTTTTTCTATTATTCTAAGAACTTTAGCATTAACAACATCATCAACTTTTACTTCTTTTGCTATTAAGTCCCAAGGGTCATTATTTATGTCTTTTAATGCCAATGCAACTTTTTTAGTCTCTTCATTTACATCTAACACATAAACTTCTACTTCTTGCCCCTCTGAAACAACATCTTCAACACTTTCAACTCTTGTCCAAGCTAAATTATTTATATGTGCTAATCCTTCAATCCCACCAATATCCACAAATGCACCATAAGACATTATTTTTGTCACTTTACCATCTCTTTTTTGTCCAACTTCAAGAGAGTTAAATAATTCTTCTTTAGCTGCTTTAATACGAGCTTTTTCTTCTTCTCTTTCTTGCTTAATTCTTGCTCTTTCAGCTTCTTTTTCTGCTTTAATTTGAGCTCTTCTTTCTTCTCTCTCTTTATTTATACGCTCTTGTAATACATCTCTATGAGATGCTACAAGTCTATTTTTTCTAATATCCAATTCTTTTATATAAACTTCTAAGTTAAGACCAACAAATTTAGATGTGTCTGTAACAAACTTTGTATTAAGTTGAGATATTGGTATAAAAAATGTATATGTATTATAATTAGCAAATACACCTTTATCTATATTTTTTTCAACATTTACAGTTATTATTCTATGTTCATCATAAGCCTTTTGTAATTCAGCAAAATCATTTCTTTTATCAAGTTGTAATTTAGATAAAGTTATTATCCCATCTTTTTGAGATACTTTTGTTATTACAACAGTTATTTCATCACCTATGTGGTATAAATCTTCTATATATTGATTTTTTTCTATGTTCAATTCACTTATAGGTATTATTCCATCAAACCCATAGTCTAATCCTAATTGTATTTCATCATTTCTCACTGCAGTTATTTTTCCAGTTGTCAATTCTCCAACTTTCACTTTGCTGAATACTTGCTCTTGCTGGTCAAGTAATTCTTGCATTGTTAAATCATTTTCCATTATAAACATCCTTTCCTCTTATTGATTATCATATCTGTAAATATTATACCATTAATATTGCAAATACTTACATTTTTCTTACTATAATTTTAAAAATAAATTCTACTTTATATCTTTATACATTATAGAAAATATCTTATTAAATTAAAATACAAATTCTAATTTTTATCTAATAAAATATTTTCATAAAAAATTTATATTGTATATCTTATTCTTCTATTGTTTTAGGTTTTGATAGAAAACATTTATAAAATATAAAGAAAGAAATTGCTGTTATAGTGGCTGCTGTTATATCCGCAACTGGCTCTGCTAAAAGCACTGCAAAAAGTTTTTCATTAAAAAATGGTGGAAGTATAAATATTAGTGGTATTAAAAGTACAATCTTTCTAAGAAGAGCTAAAATTAAAGATATTTTTGCTTTTCCAAGTGCTAAAAATGTCTGTTGACAGGCTAGTTGAATACCAAACATAAAAGCACCAGCAAAATATATTTTTATACTCCAACTAGTCATACTAAGCAACTGTGGATTCTTATTAAATATACCAACAAAAAATGCAGGAAATATCATTAATAAAATCCACAAAATCGTAGAATATGTAAAGCATGATAATAGACATAACTTAAATGTCTTCTTTACTCTATCAAGTTGACCTGAACCATAATTGTAACTTATTATTGGTTGTGCTCCTTGTGTAAACCCCATATTAGGAAGCATAAGAATTTGCATTATACTGCTCATTATAGCCATTGAACCTACTGCTAAATCTCCTCCATACATTTGTAATTTACTATTTAAGGCTATAAGTACTAGACTTTCTGTAGATTGCATTATAAATGGAGATATTCCCAAGCCCAGCACAGGTAAGATGATACTTGCTTTGGGTATCATATACTTCTTTTTTATCTTAAGTATACTTTTCTTTCCAAAAAGAAACATAAGTACCCAAATAGCAGAAACACCTTGTGCAATTATAGTAGCTAATGCAGCTCCTTTTACGCCCATATTAAAGCCAAATATAAAAATCGGGTCAAGTACTATGTTTATCAAAGCACCTATAGCAACTGTCATCATCCCAGTTGTAGCAAACCCTTGGGTATTTATAAAAGTATTCATACCCATTGAAATCTGAACAAACACTGTACCTATTAGATAAATATTTAAATAATCCATTGAATATCCAATGGTAGATTCACTTGCTCCAAATATCCAAAGCAAAGGCTCTTTTCCAATCTGAAAACCTATAGTCAAAAGTATTGCTAAAATCACTAGTACAGAAAAACTATTACTCATTATTTTCTCTGCATCATCATTGTTCTGCTCACCCATTTTTATAGCAGCTAACGGTCCTCCTCCCATACCAATTAAATAACTACATGCAGTTATTATAATTATTATTGGAAATGCCACTCCGACACCTGCCATAGCAACTTCTCCACTTTCCATTCTACCAATAAAAATCCTATCAACTATGTTGTATAAAACATTTACAATTTGTGCGATAATAGCTGGTGTAGCAAGTTTAAATAATAATTTACCCACACTTTCATTGCCTAAGTTAGTGTTTGTATTTCCCATCTTAAAACCTCCTTAATCTGTTAATTAAAATTTATCATGATTAAAATCTTATTCTATATAAAAAATTTATTTTATTAATAGCTAAAGTTATAATATTTTCCTCATAAGTAATACTATACTATATTTCATTTGCCATAGTAAACATTTTAGAACTAAATGAATTTAAATACTTTTTCTAATTCTTTTATATAGTTTTAAAAATTTTTTTACATGTACTCATAAAAAAACTATCCAAGTATATTACTTAGATAGTTTTATATTATATGTAGAGAAAGGGCTGAAACTATAACTCCAGATAGCAAATTACCAAGAAATACTCCTATAAAAGCATCTTTTATTCTCATTTTTAATATGGAAGCTATAGCAGATGCAGTCCATGTTCCTGTAGTTGGAAGAGGTATCCCTACAAATAGTATTATACCTACTATTGAAACACTTTTTAATTTCTTCATTCTTGAGTTTATTTTTCTATCAACTATATCAGCAATCCCTTTAAATAGTTTTTTACCTCTTAGAAATTGCAATATGTGCCTAAATGTCAATATCAAGGGAATCGATACCAAGGTAGAACCAATTACACTAAATACATAAACCCATATAGGATTTAATCCCATTGCAATACCTATAGGAATGGCTCCCCTTAATTCTGTTACAGGAACCATAGATAAAATTAATATGTGTAAATATCCCAAACTATTCCCTCCTATTCTAAGCGACTTAAGTTATTAATTTATTTGTTCTATAACCTCACCATTCTTTCTACTAACCAAAAACGCATTTTTAGTTAATGAAAGCATTGGTAAATCACTCTTAGAGTCTGAATATGCATATGAATTTTCATAATCAATTTCTATTCCAAGTTTATCTAATAAAGCCTTTATTCTCTGTACTTTTTCAATTCCTTTACAATTTTCTCCAACGAATTGATTTTTGTATCTTGAATTTTCATAAAACAACTCAGTTCCTATGACTTCATCTGCAAAACCATAGTACTTAAAGTATTTCATATACGCATATGGAGATGCAGTTATCATAATTACAACATTATGCTCTTCTTTATTTTTGTAGATAACCTTTTTCATATACTCATTAATTTTTTTCATTATACAGTCATCAAAAAATCTCTTTAAATCTTCTTCACTAAAATCTACTATTGGATAAAAGATTGCCTCTTTTGCCTTTTTCAACGGTATTATTCTAATCAAATACATAAATAGATTAAAAATAATGTATGGCAACTTTATAACAGTTTTAAAAGTTTTATTTTTTAAAGAGTAAATAAAAAAATCTATCATGCTGTCAGTATTTATAACAGTATAATCTACATCGAGTAATAATACACTTTTTTTCATAAGTATTTCCCCATCCTATCACTAAAAAATCAATATTATTAAACATGTAATTATCCACAAGATTACATTTATTTTTAAAGCATTGTCTTTTAGAACAATATCAGTAGGGTTACCTTCATTTATTGTGTTGATTATATAATTATATCTAAGTACACCATAAACTACAAATATTGTTGTAAATATCATATGTGGCTTTTCTGGATTACTTGTAGAATACAATGCATAACAGACAATTGTAGAACTTAACATAACCACCATCATTTGATTTAAATTTTCTACATCATAATCTCCTAGTATTTTTCTATGTTCAATTGCATCGTCTCTTAAGGTTACTATTTCTTTTTTACGTTTTCCAAAAGCTAAATACAAAGATAAGAAAAATGTACATAATATTATCCAATTCGACAAACTAACATTTATGGCTACACACCCTGCATAAACCCTGAGTATAAATCCAAGAGATATGGAAAACACATCTAATAGTATTATATTCTTTAGTTTAAGAGAATATAATATATTGTTTATCAAATAAAGACTAAGAATTATAGAAAGATTAAAATTAACAACTGTTGATAAACAGATTGAGATTAATGCTAATACTACAAATAGTATATTAGCACCTTTTTTACTTATTCTTCCACTTGCCACCGGTCTATTACATTTTTTAGGATGTTTCTTATCTTTGTCCATATCTATGGCATCATTTAACGCATATACTGATGATGACATTAGACAAAAACATACGAATGCAATAATCGTATTTAACAATAGATTTATATTTAGTATGTTATTTGAAAAAATTATAGCTGAAAATACAAAGAAATTCTTTATATATTGCTTTATTCTCATGAGTTTTATATAATCTGAAATTTTAGTAAGAAGCCTTATATTTGTATTTGTCTGTTTCATAAACTTACTACCCTTTCAATATTATTTTTTAAGCAGGATATGATTTTATCCCTATGTTTAAAATTTCTATAAATCCATTTATATTACTGATTATTATAGTTACCAATAATAATGATAGAAATATATTGTACAGATTTTTTTCATTTTTTCTAAGTGCTTTAGTAAAGTAAGCTAATAAAACTATAACTGCAAAACTAAAATTTATAGTCATAATACTTGAATTGACTAGATTATATCCTACTATTCCATGTAAAACTAGATTAAATATAATTATTCCCATACATAGCTTAGGAACTCTTTTTTCTGAATTTTCAATAACTGATAAAACACAAAAACAAAATGCTAACAATGTAAGAATAACAGGTATTGTTGCAACTTCTCCATTTTGTAGAAATAACCCTTTTTTAAGCTCTGCACCAGGAAAATAAAAAACTGAATACAGAAATCTTTCTATAATCATTGCAATTTTTTCTAAGATTGGTTCTGCACTTATAAATTTCGTATCATACTGTATTACATTTCCGAGATTCATAAAACTCTCATAAGATTTCGTTGAAATTACGCATATATATAGCATTAAGAGAAATACAAATAAATGTTTTAACATCTTACCTATTTTTAATTTAAATTCAAATATCATGTTAAAAAAATACAAATATACGTTGCTAATAGTTATTCCAAACAAAGGAATAGCTACCCATTCTACCAAATAAGAATCTTTTCCTTTCATTTTATTTGCAATAAATATGAAAAATATTAATGTAAACTGACTATATATAAACCTCTCTACATTTAAAGTCATAAATAGTTGTGGGAAAGAAAATATCATTATCATGGTAAGTAAAATTAAAGTTAACCTCTGCATTTTTATCTTTTTAATATGATTAAAAACTAAAGTTATAGACATAGCACTAGTTATTATTTGTAGACAAATTAATCCAAACCCATAAACATTATTAAAATCTGCTGTTCCTGGATTTGCTATTGAAGTACACAGTAAGTATATTGGATATGCAAAAATTGATATAATCGCTGAAAATAATATGTGCTTGCTATTATCTTGAGTTGTAGCAAATACATTTAAATTGAACAAAACACCTGTATCTGTATCTAACAACACATCATAAGTATTGTTTAAATCATAAAATATAGTGGTTTTAGAAAAAAATATCTTAGTTATTACTAAGTAAGTTATTACAACTAATATAAATAAAATTATCTCATTTTTATATTTTAATATTCTACTCATCAATATGTCACCATCCATTCATTATATAGGATTTGCTGCCACCTACAATTTATTCCTTTAATTTTCATAGTTATCTTTATAATATCCTTACTTGTTTTATTGTAATTGAATAGTTCTTTATTTACAACCACAATATTTGCTTTAATTAATACTTTGATTAAATGGATACTATTTATATAGTATCTATTAATAAATTACAAAAATATAGCTTAAATGAATATCTCAGAATAAAATGATAATTTGACTAAATAAAAAACTTTTCTTAAAATCATCAATGGAGAAGTTTAATTGGTAAGAATTTGCTTTATAAAAACTATCAATTCTATATTATAACCATTCTCTTATTTTGTCTGTAATGCTGATATACTTATAAAAATAAAAAGACACTTCAAAGTTTAATGAAGCGCCTTCTATAATATATAATTACATGCCTAAAATATTTGCCATAACGTCGTAAGTATTATATCCTACAATACCATCTGAAGCTAAAGCATGTCCTCTTTGAAAATGTTTTACTGCATTATATGTATCGGGACCAAATGAACTATCTAATCCAAGGTCATAATTTAACTGACGTAACATTAATTGTACACAATGAACATTATTTCCTTGTGTAACATGACCATAACCAACAAGTGTACGAGTACTTATTGTATAATTTCTGTCCCCTGAGATAGTAATAGTAGCTTTATCTGGGTCATATCTTCCATAATATTTTGAGTATGTTGCGATACCTTCATCTCCTGAACTAAGAAAGCTCTTATCATCTGGAATAAATATTTCAGCATTTGGGTCAGGGTCCATATTTAATTCCTGACATTTTTGTTCATAGTATTCTTTAATTTTTTGTGGTGCAGTTTCATACTTAAATGTGTACCCAGAACTTTCAAAATAGATTACAGATGACTCATTTTTGCTTGTATTATCATCTTTTTGCTCTGCGAATGCTACACTTGTAAATGTAATCATTAAGCAACAGAAAAGTGTTAAAACTTTTTTTAACATAAAATCCCCCTAAAATAATTATATTTCTACTTAATAATTGAATTACTTTTAGTAGATACTTCTATTTTATCAGATTTTTGAGGAATTTTACCTAAAACTTTACAGCTTTTTTCATACATTTTTCGATATTTTTCTGGTGCAGTTTCGTATGTATAATCTATAGTTTCTGCAAATTCATATCCAAGGTGTCTAGTATTATTTTCAGATGGTGTGTTTTTATACATAGTTTGTAAGATATTAATTTCTAAAAAGGATGTGATTGTAATTATAAAGATTAATATTCCTAATATAATACCATTTTTCCTTTTACTATCTATAATACTTTTAAGTCTCTCTTCTAAATCTGATTTATTAAATTCTATTGTGAGCAGTTCTCTATCAGTAACACTTGAAAGCTCTATTGATTTAAGTAAAGTCATTCCATAAGCTTTCTTCTCTTTTAAAGAACAATTATTTATTACACTTTCATCACAACAAAGTTCACAATCCATAGCAATTTTTTTACTCATTATATAAACAAGTGGATTAAACCAATATAAACTTTTTGTAAGTACTACTAAAAACTTTGTTAATATATCTTTATTTTTAAAATGGATTAATTCGTGCTTCAAAATCCAATATATATTATCTATGTCATATGGTATAGTAGGTAAAAGGATATATGACTTAAATAACCCCATACCTGCTGGACTTTCTAATTCTTCTGTATATCTTAGAGTTATAGTTTTATTAATATTTAATTCGGATAATAAATTATAGTAAATGTTATTAATACTTTCATTTTCTACTTCAAAAGAAGTATCAATGATTAAATCTTTAAATTTTAAATATTTAGACAATACAAGGTATAAATATAGTGTCGTTCCAATTGACCAAATTAATAATATAAAAAAAGAAATACTTATTTCTTTTTTTATATTATTGTTGAAATTAGAAATATTATTAATTATAAAATATTTTTCAGGTGTATCTGTAAATAAATTTATTGAATAATTAAACATAAAAAATAACATTCTAAATATAATAATCAACCAGATATAATAGTTAAATTTTTTACTAAACCTTTTAAATAAAAACATCTTTAAAAATATTAATATAAAAATGATAATACTACTTATAATAGTTGTTTTTAACATATTGTAAACTAAATAGTTAACATAATTATTCATCTTCATCCTCTTTAAAAAGTTCTTTAAATGACTCAATTTTTTCTTTTGGTATGCTCTTATTATTGATTAATGAAGCAAAAAAACTTTTAATAGAATCGTTATGAATATTTTTACAGAATACCTTTGTTTCAAAATCTTTATATTCTCCTTCTCTAACAATAATTGTATAGTGAGTATATCTGTCTATTTTATTAGCTTTTAAAAAACCTTTTTTAACAAGTCTTGCTAAAAGTGTAAGTGTTGTTGTTTGTTTCCAACCATATTTTTGTTCCATTGCATAAATAACATCTTTGGATATTACTGTTTCACCTGTTTCCCATATAAATTTCATAATTTTCAATTCTGCTTCTGGTATTTTTTTTAGCATAGTATCTACCCCCTCTTTTACTTTAATACTACAAAACTAGAGTAAAAGAGTCAAATAAAAATTTCAGTCATAAAAATGAAATATGTGTCAAGGAATTTAATATAATTTTATGCTAAATTTATATTAAATTTTTTAATAAAATAAACGAAAGTCAAAATTGAAAAAATAAATATTCTATGATTTTTCTAAACAAAAAACAAAAGCACCTTTTTAGTTAAAAAGGCTTTTATTTTTAAATTTTTTGTACTTTTATTTAACTTTTATAAGACTTTTTTCGTCTTTAGTAGAGACTTCTATTATATCTGAATTCTGAGGAGTTTTACCTAGTTTTTTACAAGTTTTCTCGTACATTTTTCTATATTTTTCTGGAGCAGTTGCATATGTATAATCTAAAGTGTCTGTAAATTCAAAACCAAAATTATTAACATTAGCTTCATTTTCAGAGCTTATCTTTTTTTGTGTGGGTTCTAAAGCATTAACTTCTAAAAAAGAAGTACTTAAAATTATAAAGATTAATATTCCTAACATAATACCATTTTTACCTTTACTTTTTATAATATTTTCAAGCCTTACTTCTAAATTAGATTTATTAAATTCGGTTGCTAACAATCCTCTATCATTAAAGTTAGAAAGCTCTATTGAATGAAGTAAAGTCATACCATAAATTTTTTTCTCCTTTAAAGAACAGTTGCTCAAAACACTTTCATCACAACAAAGTTCACAATCCACATCAATTTTTTTGCTCATTATATAAACAAATGGATTAAACCAGTATAAGCTTCTTACAAATGCTACTAAAAACTTTATTAGTATATCTTTATTTTTAAAATGTGTTAATTCATGTTTTAGAATCCAATATATTTTATCTCTATCGTATGGTAAATCTAGTAACAATACATATGATTTAAATAAGCCCATACCAGCTGGACTTGATAGTTCTTCTGTATATCTTAATGTTATATTCTTTTTTACATTTAGTTCGATTAATAAATCTTCGTATATATTGTTTATGTATTCATCTTCTACTTCATAAGAGGTGTCAATAATTAAATTTTTAAATTTAATGTACTTAATTAATAGATAAGACCAAGAGGCGATAGCTCCAACTATCCAAATTAATAATATACAAAAAGAAACATCTATTCCTGGATTAATTTTAGTATTTAGATTAGTAATATTATCAATTAAAACATAATCTCTTGATACATCTTTAGTAAAGTTTACAGAATAACTTAAAAAGAATAATAACATTCTAAGTATAACAATTAACCAAATGTAATAGTTAAACTTCTTACTAAATATTTTAAATAAATTTGTTTTTAATAATAGCAGTAAACTGATAGAAATACTGCTTATAATTGTTGTTTTTAATAAACAATCAAATAAATAGTTCATACAATTACCATATCCCTCCTCAAAAATAATTTCTATTGTTTAATTTTATAATTTTATATATTTTAAAATCAACACGCGATAATATCAAAACAATCATATGCAAATATGTGAAAAAATACCTATAGTGTTTAAGATAATACCTTAAGAAGTATAGATATAAATGTATAAAATCATCTAAAAAAAATGCTATCATCTTTAAATAACTATTTTCTACTAATTGTTCTGAGCTTCATTTAGTTTTTTATTAAAATAGACAGAGCATCTGAAACAATCCCTAATTCTTTTGAATCTAAATTTTCCAAACCATTTATTATATCACTTTGCAAATGAGTTTTTGCATATTCAACAGAATCCTTAAGAATTATATCCACAGTTGTATCTAATGTATTTACAATTCTAATAAATGTTTTTAGACTAAGTACTTTCTTCTCTCACTCAATATTACTCAAATGATTGTATCATATATCAGTTTTCTCTTCTAATTCTTCTATTGTAATTCCTACTTCTTTTCTACTTTTTCTAATTCTATCTCTTAAATAACTTAAATTTAAATTTACAATCTTCTATTTTTTATACAATTCTTATTAATTAGTATACATTTTAAATTCTACATTTTTAACACCCTAATAGTTCTAAAATTATCTAATAGAATATATTTCTAAAAATATTCTAAGTTTATCAAATAAAATTTTGTAAATATATTTAAAAAAGGGTCTATTTCAAAATAAAATTATATTTTCCCCAAATAAAAAAGTGAATCTTGATAACAGAATTCACTTTTTTGTACAAAAATATCTTGTGATAAAAAAATTGCACATCAATATTATAACAACAATACAAAAACTAATAAAGATATTTCAAATATAATATAAATTAATTATACTGTAACACTATTAACTCCATCTTCTTCCCATTTTTTAATCTCTTTTAATCTATCAATTATCGGTAAATGTTGAGTACATTCAACTTCACATTTTCCACAAGATATACATTCTTTAGCTTTTACCTTACTATTCATTGTATAATTCCAATGCCCTAAACCGTAAACTAATTTTATCATTTCTTCATCACTCTTTTTAAACATCTGCTTTTCATTATAAAAAAGCATATAAGCTGGAGTATTAATACCTTTTGGACAGACTTTACAATACCCACATCCTGTACATATTTCGTTCATATTTTTATTTAATCTAGTTTCAATATCATGTATATCTTCATCTGAATAAATTATATTTTCATCTGCAATTTTACATGCATCATCTATATCTTGTTTTTTATTAAATCCTATCAAGGATACACTTACTTGTGGAATTCCTATATTGAATCTTAAAGCTGATTCTATAGTACTTTCACTATTTTTTGCTAGAAAAGAAAGTTCTTTATTATATTTTGGAATAGTTCCTAAATGACTTTTAGTATTTAAAACCATTGATTTTACAGTTTTTTCATTTTTTACTTTAATCTTATTGTCAGTTTGATGTCAGTAAAATATTTTATCCACAATTTTTATATAAGTTTTCCACAACTTATCCCCAATATTATCCACAAGAAAAAAAGGTAGCACTTATATTAGTAGCTACCTTTTACTTATTAATCTTCATCCTTCCAGCTTTTTATCCAATCTCCTATTTCCATTATTTTTTCTTCAGTTATTTCTTCTTTATCATGTAATTTTGTAATTAGTTCTGATAAAGGATTGTTATGTAAACCTCCAAAAATTCTTTTGCCTTCTAATTTAAGATATTCTTTTTCTTTTACTAATACTGTATAGTGTACATGTTTCCCAATTCTCTGTGATATTAAGAAACCTTTTTTGGTTAATCTAGCTAAGAGTGTAATTGTAGTTGTATGCTTCCAACCATATATTTTTTCTATTTCATCTGCAACATCTTTTGATATTACAGTTTTATAACCAGTGTTCCAGATATATTTCATAATTTTTAATTCTGCATCTGGTAATTTTTTATTTAGCATAATATATTCCTTCTTTCTATCAAACTTAAAATTATTTTTTGCCATATTTTTATATTTTTTATAAATCTTTTTAATTACTCTTCTATCGTTTCATTTCTTTTATGTATAGTTGTAAAAATTCGTATAAAGAATTTATTATATTCACTTATGTACATCTCTTCTTTTTTAATATTTAAATATTCTTTTTTAGTCGCCAGCACTTCATAACTAAAGTGAAAACCTAACCTCTTCTTTTTTAATATTCTCATTTTTACTAATCTTTTTAGAAGAATTTCTGTAGTACTTTTCCTCCACTTATACCTTTTGCTCATCTCCTCTATTATTTCTTTTTTGGATAGAACAGTCTTTTTCCTCCATAAATACTCCATTAGCATTAATTCGCCCCTACGTAGTTTGTCTATTAC